>RFFX01000050.1 GCA_003696765.1 Zetaproteobacteria bacterium
CCACGGACGGACTTTTTGCGATTCGATCAAGACTAGAGATACTTCATCATCCCCATGGCCATCGGATGGGGGAGATCCTCATGGGTGGGGTAGATGCGGAAGCGCAGCTCGTAATCCCCGCTGTCTTCGGGAGTGATATCTCCGGCGAAGATCCCCTCCCCGACGTGGGCGCAGGGGATGGTGCCGTGGTGGCGCAGACCGGAGAGCTTGTGCAGCGAAGGGCGCAGCAGGATGGCGTCGACCCGGACATCCTCCGGATCGAGCCCATCCAGATGGGCCCGGATGCGGAAGGTGATCGACTCCCCATGGCGCCACACCGTCTCGCGCGGCATCGCATCGGCCGGCTCGATCGCGACCTGCGGCCAGCTGGCCCGCACCTTCCGCTTCCAGGCGGCCAGCGCCCGTGCTCGGGCGAACGCCCCCTCGACCATCTCCCGCCCGTGGCGCGAGGCGGGGATGTAGAACCGCTCGGTATACTCGGCGACCATGCGATGGGTGTTGAAGCGTGGAATACTCTCGATCATCGCCCGCTTGCAGGTGTAGACCCACTTCTCCGAGTAGCCCTGCTCGTTGCGCTGGTAGTAGGTGGGGATCACCTCATGCTGCAACACGTGGTAGAGCGAGCGTGAATCCTCGGCGTCGTGCAGCTCGGGATCCTCGATGTCGCGTTCGCTGCCGATGACCCAGCCATTGTCCCCGGCATACCCCTCCGGCCACCAGCCGTCGAGCACGCTCAGGTTGGGCGCGCCGTTCATCGCCGCCTTCATTCCGGAGGTGCCGGAGGCCTCCATCGGCCGGCGCGGGTTGTTGAGCCACATGTCGACACCGGAGAGGAGGTAGCGCGCCAGGGTCATGTCGTAACCTTCGAGCATCAGGATCTTGCCGAGGAACTCCGGCTTGCGCGACAACTGGTGGATCCGCCGGATCAGCGCCTGGCCGGGCTCGTCCGCCGGATGGGCCTTGCCGGCGAAGAGGAAGAGCACCGGCCGGCTCTCGTCGCTCAGAATCTCGGCCAGACGGGCCTCGTCGTGGAAGAGCAGCGTCGCCCGCTTGTAGGTGGCAAACCGCCGGGCGAAGCCGATGACCAGCGCCCGACCGTCGAAGTGGCGGGTCATCTCCTGCACCAGTTGCGCGCTCTCGCCGTTGCGTTCCGCCTGCCGGCGCAACAGCTCGTGGATGTAGTTGAGCATCCGCTGCTTGTTGGTGTTCTGGATCCCCCAGAACATCGAATCGGGAATCTCGTGGATGCAGTCCCAGAACTCCCGGTCCATGAAGTGGCTGCGCCATCGGCCGCCGAACTGCAGATCGAAGGCGTTGATCCACTCCTGGGCCAGCCAGGTGGTGAGATGGACGCCGTTGGTCACCGAGGTGACCGGGTTCTCCTTCGGGGTGATCTCCGGCCAGACCTGCTGGAACATCCGTGAGGCGACCTCGCCGTGGAGCCTGGCCACGCCGTTCTGGAAGGCCGAAGTGTGGATGGCCAGCGCCGTCTGGTTGAAGCCATAGTCGCCGTGGCCGAAATCACCCGAGCCGAGCGCGCGCAGCCGCTCGATGGTGATGCCCATCTTCTCGGCGTAGTGGCCCATGTAGGTGTCGAACAGCTCCGGCGGGAAGATGTCGTGCCCGGCCGGCACCGGCGTGTGGGTGGTGAAGATGGTGGAGGCGGCCACCGCCTCCAGCGCGACATCGAACTCCAACCCGGACTCGGCGTGCAGCTCGCGGATCCGTTCGAGCGAGACGAAGGCGGCATGCCCCTCGTTGAGGTGCCACACCGTCGGCGCGATCCCCATCCTGCGCAGCGCACGCACCCCGCCGACGCCCAGGCAGATCTCCTGACGGATGCGGTTCTCGATCCCTCCGCCGTAGAGCTGGTAGGTAATGGCGCGATCCTCGTCGCTGTTGGCCGGAATGTCGGCATCGAGCAGCAGCATGCGGATGTGCCCCACCCGCACCTGCCACACCTTGAGATGGAGCGTCCGCCCGGGAAGCTCGACCGGAACGAAGAGCGTGTCCCCCTGCTCGTCCCGCGCCGGCTCGATGCAGAGATCTTCGAAGCGGGAGGGGAGATCGATGGCGATCTGGTTGCCGTGGATGTCGATCTCCTGGGTGAAGTAGCCCTTGCGGTAGAGCAGACCGACGGCGGTGAAGGGGAGCCCCAGATCGCTGGCCGACTTGCAGTGGTCCCCGGCGAGAATCCCCAACCCGCCGGAGTAGATGGGCAGCGACTCGTGCAGGCCGAACTCGGCGGAGAAGTAGGCGATGCAGTAATGAATCCCGTCACCGTTGTACTGCCGGTTGAACCACTGATGCTCGACATGACGGTAGGAGTCGTAGTCGGCCAACACGCTGTGGAACTGCGACAGGAAGGCGCGATCGGCGGCCACCTCGTCGAGACGCCGCTGGCTCACCCTGCGCAGGAAGAGGCGGGGGTTGTGGCCGGTCAGGTTCCACAACACGTGATCGATCTGGTGGAACAGCGCCCGTGCCTTGTGGTTCCAGGAGAACCACATGTCGTCGGCGATCTCCTCCATACGGGAGAGCGCCTCGGGAATGCGCGGACGGATCTGCAGGTGGTAGCTGGTGCTCTGCGCCTTGTTCAATGTTCGAATCGCAAAAGGTCCCTCCATGGACGTGTGGTCCGGGCGGATCGAAGGGCGCCCCCCTTCTCCTCACCGACCGGATCCACCGGTTGCACTGGAAACTTCCGGATGTGCGCGGCCCTCCCCGGCCACGATGGAGCTCCCTGCTCACCGTCAAACCGCGCCCCGCCCGCCGGAGCGAGCCCCGCTCCGGACACGCACCCGAGCGGGAAACTAGCCGGCGGGCCGCCCCACGTCACCAGCCGCATCCCGCTGCAGGGCCAGAAGCAGCGCGGTCAACGTCCGGTTGACCGGGGCATCGAGCCCGCATGCCCGGGCAGAACGCACCACCTCGCCGTTGAGATCGGCCACTTCGGTCGGGCGGCCACGCTCCAGATCCTGCCAGGCGCTGGGCTTGACCGGCCCCATCTCCCGGGTCACCGCCATGTTGCGCGCCACATCCTCCCCGGTCAGCGCGATGCCCTGCGCATTGGCCACGCGCACCAACTCACCCATCGCCGCCTCGGCGACGGCGGCCAGCTCCGAATCCTCGGCCACCGCGCGGGCGTAGCGCCGGGTGATGGCGCAAATGGCGTTGAAGCCGCAGTTCCACACCATCTTGCGCCACAGCATCAGCCGGCCGTCGGCGACCAGCCGCGCCTCGGTGCCCGCCGCCCGCCAGCAGGCGAGCAACGGCCCGATCGCCGGATGGTCGCCCTGCCAGCGGGCCAGGGAGATATGGCCGGCGGCGGAGTGGAGCACCACGCCGGGGCGCTCGATGCGCGCACCGATGAAGGCGCTGGCCACCGCCACCGCCCAGCCGGGGAAGCGTCCGGCGGTGATCTCGCCGGCACGCACCCCGTTCTGCAGCGTCACCAACAGGGCGTCGCGGTCGACGAAGGGGGCGATCTGATCGAGCAGCGCCGCCAGCCCGGTGGTCTTGCAGCAAAGCAGCCAGACGGAGCAATCGGCCAGCGCCTCGGGTGTGCCGACCGCCTCCACCCGGTAATGGCGCTCCTCCCCGCCAGTACGATGGATCAGCCCGTCGCGCTTGAGCGCCTGCAACTGCGCACCACGGGCGAGGAAACGCACCTTGGCACCGCCGCGCAGCAACTGCGCGCCGTAGTGGCAGCCGACCGCCCCTGCCCCGGCGACGGCCACCGCACCGGGAACCGCTGAGCCCATATTCATCCCCACATACTCATCCCAACTGCAACGCCTCCCCACGCAGGCCGTTGCAGAACGCGGCCGCATCCATCGCCGCCCGTCCCTCCGGCTGCAGCCGGGTGATGCGAAACACCCCACCGCCGCCGCAGCCCACCTCCAGCGCCCCCTCCCTGGTCGGCACGGCCCTCCCAGCAGGCCGCCCCCCCTCTCCGGGAAGGCCGTCGAGCACCTTCAGCCACCTGCCGGCGGAGGGCCCTCCGACGATGCGGCAGCGCGCACCCGGACTCAAGGCGAAACAGCGCACCACCCGATCGACCATACGGGCCGGGCCGCTCCAGTCGATGTTGCGCTCCTCCGGACGGATCCGGGCGGCGTAGCAGACCCCCTCCTCCGGCTGCGGCTCGGGGGTGCGCCCACCCGAAAGCAGACCATCCAGCTCGTCGGCGAGCAACCCGGCGGCGAGCCCGGCCAGCCGTCGGCGCAGCGCCTCCCCGGTGGTCCGCCCGGTGATGGGACAACGTCGCCGGGCGTAGACCGGACCGGTATCGAGCCCCTGCTCCATGCGCATCAGCGAGACACCGGTGGTGCGATCACCGGCCAGCAGCGCCCGCTCGATGGGGGCAGCACCCCGCCAGCGCGGCAGCAGCGAGGCGTGGAGGTTGACCGGCGCGATCGCCGGCGCCTCCAGCCACGGACGGGGAAGCAGCATGCCGAAGGCGACCACCACCAGCAGATCCGGCCGCTTCGCCCGCAACCAGGCGAGCGACGCCTCGTCGTCACGCAGGGCGGCGGGGGTGATGCAATCGATGCCTGCCTTGCATGCCGCCTGCTTGACCGGCGACGGCGACAGACGCATCCCCCGCCCCCGACGCCGGTCGGGCTGGCTGACCACACCGACCAGATCGACCGACGGATGGCGCAACAGCATCTCCAGCGTCGGCAGGGCGAACTGGGGCGTACCGGCGAAGACCACCCGCGCACGCCCTCTCAATGGCGTCCCTCGCGTTGCGCCCGCTTCTTCAATCTCCGCTTGAGCAGCTTCTGCTTCACCGGTTTGATCAGATCGATGAAAAGCCGCCCATCGAGATGGTCGAACTCATGCTGAAGCGCGGTGGCCATCATGCCGTCGTATTCCGCCTCGTGGGTGGCCCCCTGCAGATCCTGCCAACGCACGGCGACCGCCGCCGGACGGAGCACCTCGACAAAGGTGTCCGGAATCGAGAGACACCCCTCTTCGAAGGGACGCTCCTCGCTGCTCCGCCAGAGGATCTCGGGGTTGATCCAGACATGGAGATCGCGCTCCGCCCCCTCCTCCCGCCAGGCGATGTCGGTCACCACGATGCGTCGGTGGACCCCGATCTGGGGGGCGGCCAGGCCGACGCCGGGGGCGTCGTACATCGTCTCGGCCAGATCGTCGGCCAGTCGCCGCACGTCGGGCGCCGTCGGATCGGCGATGGGGGCGCTCACCTTGCGCAGCGCGGGATGGGGATAGATCAGAATGGGACGGACGGCCATGGGCCAATCCTAGGCGGAAGGGCCTCCCGGTCCATCCACCGATGCCGCATCGAGGCGGCCATGGAGGGAGCCTTTGCGACGGGATCACCCCCGCCCTCCCGAACCGCCACTCCGGGCCGGAGCTCCCGCACAGCCTGCCGGTCCCCCTTGATTTTCACCGGAAGTGTCCCTATAGAGTGGATGAACCCGCAAGAGGGCGATATCCACTGCGGCCACCCACCGCAGAGATCCGGTCCTGCAAGGCAGGTACCGGAGATACAAGGAGATTGGGAGTACCCGCCCAACTCTCCTGGAAGCGACAAACGATGCAAGGAGGTAGGAAACGATGACGCTGTTGCGCAGAACACCATGGCAGGAGCTGGAACAACTCAACCGTCAACTCAGCAGCCTGTTCGACGGAACGCCGTTCGCGACGATGACCCATGAGTCCGATGTATGGGTGCCGGCGGTCGATATCCGCGAAACCGACGATGCGCTGCTGGTGCAGGCCGAACTGCCCGGATTGGAGAAAAAGGAGGTCAACCTCGAGATCAAGGAAGGGGTGTTGACCATCTCCGGCGAGCGGCGCTATGAGAAGGACGTCAACGAGGACAACGTCCACCGCATCGAGCGCAGCTACGGCAGATTCTCCCGCAGCTTCAGCCTGCCCAACAACATCGACACCGACAAGGTGCATGCCACGATGAAGAACGGCGTACTGGAGATCCGGCTGCCCAAGCGTGAGAGCGCCAAGGCGCGGGCCATCACCATCCATTGATCCCGGCTTCTCGCGAAAGCCGACATCGTGGCGCAGCCGCGCCGCGCCGACATGGGCGTGGGGATCCACGCCCATGTTTTTTGCGCTCCGCCGATCTATTGCCATGATCCAGCCCCGACCGGAGATGAGAGCGCTGAACACTGAACAATGACGACTTCGCAAGAAGTCGGCATCCGCGGCCAGGACGGCCGCGCAAAGCCGAAGCTTGCGTATGCAAGCGAAGGATTTGTAAGGCAATCGAAGACCGCGCTCTTCGATTGCCGTCAAGCAAAAAGTCCACGGATGGACTTTTTGCGATTCCATCAACAATGACGGCTTCGCATGAAGCCGGCATCCGCGGCCAGGAGAGCCGCGCAAATCAAGAGCCTTCGTAAGCAACCGATTGATTTGTAATGGGATCGAAGACCACGCTCTTCGATCCCCGTCAAGCAAAAAGTCCACGGACGGACTTTTTGCGATTCCACCATTTGCGATTCCATCAACAATTGCACCGCACCGCACTCGAGATCATTCGGGGTGACATCACCACCCTGCATGTGGATGCGATCGTCAACGCCGCCAACACAACGCTGCTCGGAGGAGGCGGCGTAGACGGCGCCATCCACCGGCGGGCCGGCCCCGGGTTGCTGGAGGAGTGCCGTAGAGTGGGCGGATGTCCCACCGGCGAGGCAAGGATCACCAGCGGCCATCGCCTTCCGGCGCGATACGTGATCCACACCGTCGGCCCGGTCTGGCACGGCGGTATGCGGGGAGAGGCGGGGCTGCTCGCCGACTGCTACCGCAACTGCATGGCCCTGGCGGATGCGCACGGCATCCGCTCGATCGCCTTTCCGGCCATCTCTTGCGGTGTCTACCGCTTCCCCGTCGACCGGGCGGCGAAGATCGCGGTGGAGAGTGTGCGCGCCTTCCTGCGCGGGCACCCCTCCTGCGCCGTCGAGCGGGTGTTCTTCGTCGCCTTCGACGACGCGGTGGAGGCGGCGTTGCAGCGGGCGATGATGCAGAGCTGAAGAGACCGCCCCTCCTCCGCGCAGCCGGTCACGACAACCGCAGCAGCCAGCGCACCAGCCGCTGCGTGGTCGGCGAGAAGAGCTTGTCGCTGAAGAAGCTGCCGGCGACCCGCTTGCTCGCCTCCGACCGGGTCGGATAGGGGGCGATCGCCGAGGCCATCGCGCCGATCTTCATCCCCCGGGCCACCGCCACCACCCACGGCTGAAGCAGCTCGCCGGCGTGCTGGCCGACGATGGTGGCGCCGAGGATGCGGCCGCCGCGCGTGGCCACCACCTTGATCAGCCCCTCGCTGCGCCGCTCGGCCTGCGCCCGGTCGTTCTCGGCCAGCGGCAGCCGCAGCACGCGGGCGTCGATCCCCCGATCCCGGGCATCGGCCTCCCGCATGCCGACATGGGCCAGCTCGGGATCGGTGTAGGTGACCCACGGCACCGCGCGGTAGTCGACCTTCGCCGGCAGCTTGAACAGGATGTTGCGCAGGACGATCCCCGCCTGATAGGCGGCCATGTGGGTGAACTGGTAGGGGCCGGCGACATCGCCGACGGCGTAGATGCGCGCATTGCTGCTGCGCAGCCGTCCATCGACGGTGATGCCGCGTCCATCGTAGGCCACACCCGCCGCCTCCAGATTGAGCCCGGCAACATTGGCCCGGCGGCCGGTGGCGATCAGCAGGTGGGAGCCGGTGACGCAGACCTCGCCCGCCTCCGCCGCGCAGCGCACCTCGATCGCCCCCTCCCCGCTCCGCGCCAGCCGCAGATCGCGCCCTCCCTCGTAGAAGACGATCCCCTCACGGCGCAGCCGCTCGATCACCACCTGCGCGCACTCACGGTCGTCCTTCATCAACAGCCGCGCCGCCTCCAGCACCGTCACCCGCGCCCCCAGCCGCCGATGGGCCTGGGCCAGTTCGATGCCGATCGGCCCGCCGCCGACGACCAGCAGGTGGTCGATCGGCTCCCGGTTGTCGAAGATGTTCTCGTTGGTGAAGAAGGCCACCTCCTCCAGCCCCTCGATCGGCGGCACGAAGGGGGCGGAGCCGGTGGCCACGACGAAGTACTTCGCCCGCACCCGCGCCTCCCCCGCCGCCACGGTACGCCCGTCGACGAAGGAGGCATCAGCCTGGAGCACCCGCACCCCCAGCCGTTCGAACCGCTCGACCGAATCGTTGGGGGCGATGGCGGCGATCACCTCGTGGACATGGTCGTGCACCCGCCCCCAGTCGGTGCGCGGCTCCCCCGCCTCGATGCCGAACCGCCCCGCATCGCGCACGCTCTGCGCCGTATGGGCGGCGGCAAGCAGCGCCTTCGACGGCACACAACCGGTGTTGAGGCAGTCGCCCCCCATGGCACCGCGCTCGATCAGCACCACCCGCGCCCCCATCTGCACGGCGCCGGCGGCGACCGACAGCCCGCCGGAGCCGCCGCCGATGACGCAGATGTCGGTCTCGATCGTCTCTGTGCTCATTGTACCCTCCATCTGCGATAGGCGACCGGCAGCAGCGCCAGCACGGCCAACCCGCACAGGGCGGCGATCATCTGCGGGGTGAGCACCGAGGCGGGCGAAAAGGACCCGCCGCGATCGAACACCGCCCCCAGCCCGCTGCCGGCGGTGGCGAAGATGAAGGTCGCAGGGGTGATGCCGATCAGCGTCGCCCAGAAGTAGGTGCGCAGCGGCACCCCGAGGAAGGCCGGCACCAGATTGACCAGCACGAAGGGAAAGAGCGGCACCAGCCGCAGCACCAGCAGGTAGTGGAAGGCGTTCCCGGCGAAGCCGCGCCGCATCCGCTCCACCGCCGGCCCCGCCCGCTCCTGCAGCAGCACCCCGAGCGAGCTGCGGGCGACGAGGAAGATCACCGTCGCGCCGAGTGTCGCCCCGGTCACGGCCAGCGCCCCGCCGAGCCAGGCGCCGAAGAGGAAACCGCCGCCGATGGTCATCACCAGCCCGCCGGGGAGGGAGAGCGCCACCAGCGCAATGTAGAGCAGCAGATAACAGGCGGCGGAAAGCAGCGGTCGCGCGGCGATCCAGTCGAGCAGCAGCCGGCGGTGTTCGGCCAGCGACTGGAAGGTGAGCAGCCGGAGCAGATCGAAGTGGACGGCGAGCAGGGCGGTGCCGATCAGCAGCAGCAGGGGCGAAAGCCGGAGCATGGTGCGCGGAAGTGGGCGGTGCATGCCCCTAAGTCGGTTCGCCGCCGGAATCGTTACGGCCGAGCAGGGCGTGGCACTCCTCCTCGATCCGCTGCTCGATCTGAGCCAGCAGCTCGTCGCGCCTGGCGGCGGCGACGGTGTCGGCGTCGATCGGCGGCAGAAAGCGGAAGGTGACCAGCCCCGGCCGCTTGATAAAGCCCCGCTTGGGCCAGCAGCGACCGCTGTCCAGCGCCAGCGGCAGCAGCGGCACCCGCGCCTTCTGCGCCAGGATCACCCCGCCGGGGCGGTAGGGCAGCTTCTCCCCCGGCCGGCTGCGGCTCCCTTCGGGGAAGATCACCACCCAGCGGCCGTCGGCCAGCCGCCGGCTGCCCTCGACCAGCAGCTGCTTGATCGCCTGCCTCGGGGTGCCGCGGTCGATGGCGATGGTGTCGATCGCCCACAACGCCCAGCCGAAGAAGGGGATGTAAAGCAGGATCCGCTTGAGCACCCAGACATAGGGCGGCACCAGCAGCGGCATGGCGATCGTCTCCAGCGCCGACTGATGCTTGGCCACCACCACGCAGGGGCCGTCGGGGAAGTGTTCCCGCCCCTCGATGCGCAGGCGGATGCCGCAGAGCGCGCGCGCCAGCCACAGGACGGTGGCGCTCCAGCCGCGCGCCACGCGCCACGCCGGCCCCATGCCCCAGGGCCGCACCAGCAGCAGCGCCAGCGAAAAGAGCGGCGTCACGCCGAAGAAGGCGAGGTTGAACAGCGCCGAGCGCAGGATCAGCACGGCGGAAAGAGCCGATCGATGGCCGTGGCCAGATCGGGGAAGACGGGAATGGCCGGATCGAGCGCGTGGACCCGTGCAATCAGCGGCTCGGCCTCGTGGTGGCCGCTGATCACCAGTGCGGCGGCAACACCCGCCGCCCGCGCCGCCTCGATGTCGCGCAGCGAATCGCCGATCATGATGGTGCGCGCAGGTGGGGTGCCGAGCCGGGCCAGCACCTGCTCCACCAGGCCGGGCCTGGGCTTGCGGCAGTCGCAGCCACATCGGGACCGTGGAAGCAGTAGGCGGAGGCGGCGATCCGGCCGCCGGCCTCGGCGACGGCCTGCTCCATCCGGCTGCGGATGCGCCCAAACTGCGCCCGATCGATCATTCCCCTGCCCACCGCCGACTGGTTGCTGGCCACGGCCACCGGGATGCCCATGCGGTGGAGCCGGGCGATCGCCTCCAGCGCGCCGGGCACCGGAATCCACTGCTCGGGCGTCAGGATGTAGTCGGCCGAGTCGTAGTTGATCACCCCGTCGCGATCGAGGATCACCGCATCCCACCGGGTCGTCTGCCGCTGTGTGATCGCCGCACCTCCGTTGCAATCTGGAATCGTCAGTCGCGAGGCTACGAACGCACCGTGCGAAGTCACCCGTTCGATGACATCCGGAACGCGGCGGGCCATGATACGGCCATGCCGCATCATCGCCCCCCTCCTCCCGCCACGCCGCCGCTGCCGACCGGAGAGGCCAACGCGCCGAAGGCCAGGGCCAAGTGAACCACGAACGGCGGTTGCTCGTCGCCATGGCCGCGGCGATCGTCGCCGGTGCGGTCGCCGGCACCCTGTGGGGGCCGCAGATGCGCGCCATCGCCTGGATCGGCCAGCTCTTCCTCACCGCGCTGAAGATGCTGATCGTGCCGCTGGTCGCCGCCAGCATCATCAGCGGCATCACCGCGCTGGGCGATGTGCGCAAGCTCGGGCGGCTGGGCGGAATCACCATCGGCTACTATGTCACCACCACCTTCCTCGCCGTCTCCATCGGACTGCTGATGGCCAACCTGTGGCAGCCGGGGGTCGGCGTGCCGCTGGGCACCGGCCACCATGCGCCCGCCGCCGCGCACGAAATCGGCATCCGGGAGATCATCCTCTCCTTCGTCCACCCCAACATCATCGATGCGGCGGCGAAGATGAAGCTGTTGCCGCTGATCCTCTTCTGCCTGCTCTTCGCCGCCGCGCTGACCACCATCGGTGCGCGCGGCCGCCCGCTGATCGCCCTGTTCGACAGCCTGAACAGCGCGATGATGGTGATGGTCCACTGGCTGATGGTGCTGGCGCCGGTCGGCGTCTTCGCCCTGATCGCATCCAGGCTGGGCGAGGCCGGCGGCGGCGCGGCCTTCGCCGCCCAGCTCGCCGGGCTGGCGCGTTACGCCGCGACGGTGATCAGCGGCCTCTTGCTGCACGCCTGCCTGCTGCTGATCCTGCTCGCCCTGCTCGCCCGCCGCCCGGTGGTCGGCTACCTGCGCCACATCGCCACCGCGCTGCTCACCGCCTTCTCCACCGCCTCCTCCAGCGCCACCCTGCCGCTGACCATGGAGGGGGTGGAGGCCGCCGGCGTCGACGGGCGCGCCCGCCGCTTCGTGCTGCCGCTGGGGGCGACCATCAACATGGACGGCACCGCGCTCTACGAGGCGGTCGCCGCCCTGTTCATCGCCCAGGCCTACGGCATCGATCTGTCGCTGGGGCAGCAGCTGGTGGTGCTGGTCACCGCCGCGATGGCCGCCATCGGCGCCGCCGGCATCCCCGAGGCGGGGCTGGTGACCATGGTGATGGTGCTGGAGGCGGTCGGCCTGCCGCTGGAGGGGATCGGGCTGCTGCTGGCCATCGACTGGTTTCTCGACCGCTGTCGCACCACCATCAATGTCATGGGCGACGCCTGCGGGGCGGCGGTGGTCGGCCGGATGCTCGGCGCGGCGGCCGCTTCTCCGGACTAGCGCTTCGAGGCGGCCGGGGCTGCGCGCTTCTCCCCGGCCCCTTTTCCAACCGCGCGCCTCTTCTCCCCCGGCATCTTCCCGCCGGCCGTGGGCGCAGAAGCGTCCGCCGCAGCCTTCTTCTCCCCCTTCTCCTTACCCGCGGGCATGCCTGCGGCAGGCTTCGGCGCGCGCCAGCTCTTCGCCGCCCGCCCCACCTGCCAGCCGAGCGAGCGGTCGACCAGCACGATCGCCTGGCTGTCGGCACGACGCACATGGGTGGAGACGAAATCGCTGCCCGGCTTACCGACCAGCAGGTCGAGCAACACGCGCCCTCCGCTCCCCTTCAGGGTGAGGCGGTCACCACCATCGGCGACGCGGAAGCGCTGGAAGTAGTCGGGGTTGCGGGTCACCACCCGCTGCGGCCGCATGTCGCGCAGATCGTGCAGCAGCCGCGTCACCAGATCACTGTTGGCCGCCACCGCGCCGTAGCGGTCGCGCACCGTCCACCCCTTCCCCGCACGCTGCAGCCGGACGGTGGCCCCGCCGTGGTTGATGGTGATCGAGGCCACCTCATCCGGGGTAAGCGTCGGCCACGAGGCGACCACCGCGCTGCTGGCGGCATCGAGCACCCGCGCCGGCCGCTGCGCCTGGTGCCAGGCCAGCCCGCCGGCGATGATGATCACCGCCGCGATGGCCAGGTAGCGCTTCACACCACCGTCCCCGCGCGCAGCCGCCAGCGCCAGCGCACAACAGCCGCGATCCCGACCAGCAGCGGCAGCAGGAAGATCCACACCACCTTCCACATCGCGCGGGCGTCGCCATCCAGTTTGGCCAGCGGCCGCTGGGTCACCTGCCGCGCCCGCAGCGCGATCAACCCTTCGTTGCCCGCCACCCAATCGAGCGCGTTGAGGGCGAAGAGGGTGTTGTCGCCATCCATGAAGGTATCCTCAAACAGCGCCGGCGCGCCGAGCACCACCACCCGCTGTGCGTCGCGCCGCTTCGGCCGCGTCGCTTTGCGTTCGGCATCGGTCAGCCCCTCCTTCGGCGGCGCCAGCCGCGCCTGCAGCGGGCCGCCGAGCGCCACCCCCACCACCTGGGGCGATCGCTGCACGCCAGCGAAGAGGGGGGCCATCCTGCGCAGCGGATCGACATCGAACGGCGGCCCGTTCTGCACCGCCGAGGCGGGGCTGCTGCGCATCAACACCGTACAGTCGTGCGCCTGTTCGCTGCAGATCAGCGGCGAGACGAAGGGCATCGCCACTTCGCGCAGCCCGCGGGTGAGCGAATGCGTCGGATTGAGGTCGTGGATCGCCGGCATGAAGGGGTAGTCGACCGCCGAGCGGAACATGAAGATCCCCTGCCGCTGGTTGACCATCACCCGGCCGGCGTCGCGGTCGAAGACCAGCCCGGGGCGGACCACCACACCGAGATCGTCGCGCAGCCAGTCGTTGGCGTAGCGATCGACCGGCTGGACGCGGAAACCGAGATCGAGCTGCGGCACGGCGTTGCCGGCGAGCACCAGCAGCCCGCCGCCGCGCAGGCGCAACTGCTCGATGCGGTAGCGGGCCAGCGTCGAGAGCGGCTTGGTGGCGCCGGCGACGATCAACGCGGCGAGATCCTCGGGCAGCGCCTCGCGCTCGGGGTGGACCACCTCGAAGCGGTAGTCGTCCCCGGCCAACTGACGCAGCCGCCCCATGCGGTCGAGCGGGATCGCGCCGTCATCCTCCATCACCCCGATGGTCCGCTTGCCGCTGCCGGTCACCTGCTTGATCCGGCGGGTAAGGTTGTACTCGAAGCCCGATTCGCTCTGCACCACCGGGATGGTCGCCTTCTTGTCGAGATACTCGACCACCAGCGCCATGTAGCCCTGCTTGATCTGCGCCTGATCGTCCTCCACCACCTGCACCTGCACCCGGGGGATGCCCATCGCGGCCAGCGCCGCCGCAGCGCTGCTGTCGCGATCGGGGTCGATCACCTCGTAGCTGATGTTGGGCGCGGCGTCGTGGTAGCTGGCCAGCATGTCGGTGATGAAGCGGCGCAGCGCGCCGTAGGGCTGCGGCAGGCCGCTGGTGATGTAGGCGCGGATGCGTACCGGCTCCTTGACTCGGCGCAGCACCGCGCGGGTGGCGTCGGAGAGGGTGTAGACCCCATCCTCGGTCCAGTCGAAGCGGAGGTGGGCGGTCCACGCCGCGGCGTAGAGCGCGACCAGCGCCAGCACGAAAAGCGCCAGCGTGGCCCACGCCCGACGACGGATGACCACGCGGCCGTCGGCCTGCCGGTTCACCGCCATCGCCTGCGCTCCAGCTGGAAGACGGTCAACGCCAGGAAGAGCAGCGTCATGACCAGAAAGTAGGCGGCATCCTCCAGCCCGATCACCCCGCGCAACATAGCCCGGTAGTGGGGCAGCGGCAGCACCATGCCGAGCCAGTCCTGCACCTCCGGCGGCAGGGTCAGCGCCGCCTGCGACAACAGGTAGAAACCAAAGAGCAGCGAAAATCCGATGATATAGGCGACCATGGCGTGGCGGGTGAGGGAGGAGGCGTAGAGGGCCACGGCGGCATAACCGGCGGAGAGCAACGCCACCGCCAGGTAACCGGCGGCGATGCGGCCGCCGTCGGGATCGCCGAGCAGCGAGAGCGACCACGGATAAAGCAGGGTGAGCGCGAAGAGCAGCAGCAACTGCAGCAGCAGCGCCAGATATTTGCCGACGACCAGCTGCAGCGAGCTCACCGGCATGGTGGCGAGCAGCTCGAAGGTACCGCCGCGCAACTCGTCGGCGAGCAGCCGCATGGCCATCGCCGGAACGAAGAACATCAGCAGCAGCGGCATCACGCCGAAGAAGCCGCGCATCTCCGCCTGACCCATGAGGAAGAGGCTGTTGCCGAAGAAGAAGCCGCAGGCCAGCAGGAAGGCGATCGCCACCACCGCCCCCTGCGCCGTATCGATGGCCACCCGCAACTCACGGGCGGCGAGCACCCATACCCGCTTCATGAAGACGATCCCTCTCCAGTCAGCCGGTGGAAGACATCCTCCAGCGAGGCGCGCACAGGCCGCATCTCGAGCAGCACGCCGCCGGCATCGGCCACCGCGCGGAACAAGGTGGCGGCCAGCGGCGCCTCGCGATCGTCGCAGGCCAGCTCCAGCAGCAGCCGCCCCTCCTCTTCGCGGCAATCGATACGCAGATCGGGCAGCCGCTGCCGCAGCGCGGCGGTGAGCGCCTCCGCCGCCACATCGACCGCCACCGCATGGAGCAGCGCGCCGCCGCCGGCCTGCGCGGCCAGCTCGGCTGCGGTCCCGATGGCCCGCAGCTCGCTGCGGTCGATGATCATCATCCGATCGCACACCGCCTCCACCTCGGAGAGGATGTGGGAGGAGAGCAGCACCGTCTTGCGCTCGGCCAGCCGTCGGATCAACTGGCGGATCTCGGCGATCTGGTTGGGGTCGAGCCCGGTGGTCGGCTCGTCGAGGATCAGCAGATCGGGGTCGTGCAGCATGCTGCCGGCCAGGCCGACGCGCTGACGGTACCCCTTGGAGAGCTCATCGATGCGCCGGTGGAGCACCTCCTCGATGCGGCAGACGGCGGCCATCTCGCGCACCCGGTCGCGCAGCGTGCCCCCCTCCAGCCCCTGCATACGGCCGATAAAGAGCAGCTGATCGCGCGCGGTGAGATCCCCCCATGCCGGCGCGTTCTCCGGCAGGTAGCCGATCTGCCGCCGCACGGCCATGGCATCGTCGAGCGGCACGCCGCCGACCCGCGCGCTGCCCGAGGAGGGCGGCAGGTAGCAGGAGAGCATCTTCATGGTGGTCGATTTCCCGGCGCCGTTGGGGCCGAGCAGCCCCATCACCTCGCCGCGCCGAATGGAGAAGGAGAGATCGCGCACCGCGAAACGATCCCCGTATTTGCGCGACAATGCATCGGCCTGGATCATCACATCGTGCGCCATCGGCGGGCGAATGTTACCGGGGGTCGCCCCCGCCGCAACCGCCCTCATCCCCTTCGGAGAGGAGATGCGGCCCACGGCCATGATGGAATCGCAAAAAGTCCGTCCTTGGACTCTTTGCTTGACGGGGATCGAAGAGCGCAGTCTTAGATCGCCTTACAAGACAGTCGCTTGCATGCGCAAGCTCCCGTTTTGCGCGGCCGTCCTGGCCGCGATGATGATTTCTTGGGAAACCATCAGCCATACACCGGCTGCGCATGCCGAAGGGAAGCCTCCGAATCAAGCGCCGGCGGCGGAAGAGGAGGGAGGGGGGGCGGAACGGCGCCCGGGGCCTGCCGGCACGGGGGGGCAGTCCGCCCCGAGCTCGTTTGCAACCGCTCCGTCAGCCTTTTGCCCTCTTCCCTCTCCGATCGCCGGCCGCAATGCCCACCCGGCACTCAGCCCGACCGCACCCCAACCCCGTCTCCCCACCGCGTGCCGGGGAGCGAAAAACGCGGCACGCCAACGCCGCGATGATGGTTTCTTGCGAAACCATCACTGTTTCGGATTGAGCTGCTCCTTCACCGCCTGGAACGGCTTGAAGCGGAGCACGTTCCGCGCCGGAATGGTCATCTTCTCCCCCGTCCTGGGGTTGCGCCCCGTATGCGCCTTGCGCTCCTGCATGGTGAACTTGCCGAATCCCTTCAACCGCACCGCATCACCGCTCTTGACCTGCGTCACTACGACGGACTTGAATGCAGCCAGCGCCGCCTCAGCCTGTTCCACGCTCAGACCGCTCCGCTTGGCCATCGCCCTGGCCAGCTCCTTGTCTCCCATCGCCGACGCCGATCCGCTTGAGAGCAGAAGCAGCGCCGATGCAATCACCAATCCTTGCTTCATTCGTCTGCCCATAAGTGACACCTCCCTTGGATCGCGCAACATGCCCCTCCATGGACACGATTGCCCGATGGAAATCGAAGCGGCGTCCCTCCATGGCCGCGCACCAGCCGGAACCCAGGCTCCCCCAGGGAAACCAGACCGCCGGCAACGCGATGCTCCACCGCGTGGGGAGGGGCGTCAACCGTCGATGCCGCACTCCCTTGTTGCGCCGAAGATGCTTCCAGGAGCGTTGCAGCCAGATCCTGCAACATGTGTACAGCGGAGAGGAAGAAAATAATATACCGCCCAACGAGTTGGCCAACGCACCCCTGCGCCCCCCCGAGCACCGTCGCAAGGGAGGGAGTGCGCGCCGGACGCCCGACGACGGCCCTGACCATGAGTATGTCGGGGATCATCGCCGAGACCCGCAGCATGGACGGACCCCTCCGCCTCTGGCAGATTGCGTGTGCACGGTATGAAGGCGGTGCGCCTTGCGGCGGCCAGGACGGTCGCACAAAACCGGAGGTTGCGCATGCAACCGACGGTTTTGTAAGGCGATCGAAAACCGCGCTTTTTCGACCGCCGTGAAGCCAAAAAGTCCACGGAGGGACTTTTTGCATTTCCATCAACCATGCTCCCCCTGATGCTCGCCCTGCTGCTCCTGCTGCTGGTCGCATCCGCCTTCTTCTCCGGCTCGGAGACCGCGCTCACCCGGGCCCGCCGGGTGCGGCTGCGCATGCTGCGCAAACAGGGCAACCGCGGCGCGCACCACGCCGAGGCGCTGCTCAGCCGGCCGGAGAAGATGCTGGCCACCATCCTGCTGGGCAACAACTTCGTCAACATCGCCGCCTCGGCCCTGGCCACCGCCATCTTCGTGCGCCAGTTCGGTGATGCCGGCATCCTCTACTCCACCGTGGCCATGACCCTGTTGGTGCTGATCTTCTCCGAGATTCTGCCCAAGAGCATCGCCGTCGCCCACGCCGAAGCGATCAGCTGTCGGGTGGCCGCGCCGATGCGCGCCGTGCAGTGGCTGTTCGGCCCGCTGTTGCGGATCCTCCTGCTGATCACCAGCGCCATGCGCCGCCTCTTCCAGGTTCCCGAGGGGGAGGAGCGGCCGGTGTTGAGCCATCAGGAGCTGGCGGCGATGATCGACCTGAGCGCGGAGAGCGGCATGCTCGATCGGGCCCGGGAGCAGATGCTCGGCCAGAGCCTGCTGCTGCACACCATCCCGGTGAAGCAGATCATGGCGCCGCGCACCGAAATGATCCTGCTCGACGGCAACAAAAGCGTGGCTGACTGCCTGCGCACCGCGCTGGAGCACCCCCACTCACGCTACCCGGTCTTCCTCGACGACCGCGACCACATCATCGGCATCATCCACCTGCGCACGCTGTTCCAGCTGCGGCACCACAAGACATCGCTGGCCCGCGCCACCACCTGGAAGACGCCGACATTCGTGCCCAACTGCCGCAGCGCGCTGGCCCAACTGCTCGACTTCCAGCGCAACCACGAACACATGGCCATCGTCGTCGACGAACTGGGCGACATCGACGGCATCATCACGCTGGAGGACATCATCGAGGAGATCGTCGGGGACATCCGGGACGAATCGGACATCCCGACCGAAGCGGGGATCTGGCCGCAGCCCGACGGCAGTTACGTCGTCGCCGCCACCGCCAGCCTGCACGAGGTCAACCAGCAGATGGAAATCGCCCTGCCGGAGGCGGGGGCGACCACCATCGGCGGATGGATCATGGAGGTGCTGGGCAGCTTCCCCGACGGCAAGGTCTGCCTGGCGACCGACGACGCCCGGCTGGAGGTGCTGAGCATGGACCATCGCTGGATCAAGCGGGTCCGCATCCAGCGCCGGCCGCGGGACGACGACGCGGCCACGAAGGAGGAGAGGGAGCCCTGACGGCGCGACGCCGCTAGCCGGCCGCCGCCTCACCCCGATCGGGAGCGTCGGCTCCCCCGCCCCGCGGCTGCCGCACCCAGGGGAAGCGGATGGCATACTCCTCGGCCCGGATGTACTGCAGCGCCAGTCGGGTACGCTCGTTGATCACGATCGGCGCCCGCAGGTTGGCGGTGACCCACTCGGCATCGACAAAGGGGTTGAGCACCAGCATCCAGATCGGCACGTCGCCCGGACGCAGGCGGAGCAGCCGGATCTCCTCCGGACTGAGCGCCGGCGGCAGCCCCAGCCGCTCCTGATCCCACGGCGTGAGCACGAACGCCACCTCGACGTTGCTCAACGACTGCAGACAGACGTAGTCGCCGTGCCCCGGATAGATGATCGCGAAGTGCTGATCGTCGGGAAAGCCGGCCAACCCCTGGGGGAAGTAATAGCTTCCCGCTTCGGAGGAGGCTCCTTCCGCCATCGGGGTATGCGCTCCCCGCTCCAACCGGTCACTTCTCTCTTCTGTCGCTATCATGGCCCTCTCCACGCTGCAGCCACGCCATCACACCGGATCCGCTCGCTGCCCTGTTCTCCTTTCTGATCTGCTCGAAAATCTCCAGCCGATGTACCGGGATCTCCGCCGGGGCGTCGATACCGAGGCGGACCACATACTCGTGCCGCACCTCCTGGACCACCACCCGGATGCGCCCGTCGATCCGGATCGCCTCGCCGACCCTGCGGCGCACCACCATCATGGAGGATGGAATCGCAACAAGTCCGTCCATGGGCTTTTCGCGCGGCCGCCCGTGGCCGCAATGATGGAATCGCAACAAGTCCGTCCATGGACTTTTTGCTCGACGGCGATCGACGCGCAGACCGCCTGCGGCCTTCGCACATACCCGACTGCTGCCGCCTGCCGCAACGCAGGGGGGCGCCGCACGCTCATCCCCGCACCCGGCCGCCGTCCACGTCAGCGCAGGAAGTTGACCAGGCTGAGCGAACTCATCGCCGCCACCTGCTTGTAACTCGCCTGCAGAGCGACGTCGGTCAACTGGATATCGGAGACCAGCTTGGGGATGTCCACCGCCTCATGGGTGTTGATCCGCTTGTCGAGCGCCGCCTTCATCTCTTCGTGGGCGGTCTTGATCTTGCGCAACGCCGCCAGCTTCGCCCCGGCGCTGGTGTCGAGCTTCACCACCTCGTCGCGCGCGGTGTTCAGATCGCCCAGCGCCGACTGGATCTGGGCCTGATCGGAGTTGTTCAACCCGTTGTAGAGCTTGATCAAGGCGTTGAAGGTATCCTGGAAGGCGGGGTCGTTGCCCAGCTCGTTGCTCACCACTGTCTGGGTTTCGGTGATCTGCACCGTGCGGGCGTTGGTGCTGCCGTTGTAGGTACTGGTGCCGGTGGAGAGGTTGACCGTCCACGGCTGGGTATCGGTCGCCGTTCCCGAAAAGAGATACTGCCCTTCGAACTGCTGATTGGCATCCTGTACCGCCTGGTCGAGCAGGTGCTTGACCTCGACCGCGGCGGCGGCATGGGTGCCGGCCACATTGGCCGAGGCGTGCTGGACGGCGAGCACCTGGGCGCGGGAGAGCAGCCGCTCCATATCCATCAACGCCACCTGCGTTGCGGAAAGGCGGGACTCCGCCACACCGGCAGCGGTGATGGCATTGGTCTCCACCTTGCGCATCTGACGCAGGTCGAGCGAGATCTTGTAGTCCAGCCCCGCCTGCGCCGGTGTCTGGAAGCGGGTGCCGGCGGCGATGTTGGCGTTGGCCTTGGTTCGGGCCTCCGTCTGGCGGTTGATCCCCTGCAACAGGTTGTTGTAGGGCTGTACCGAAGAGATGCGGACGCTCATCGCAGATCAGACCCCCAACCCTTCGTCCATGACACGGCCGAGCAAGAGCCGGCATCCGCGGCCTCGGCGTACCGCGCAAAATCGAAGCCAACGCTTGCAACCCTACGGTTTCGCTTGGCGATCGAGACCGGAATCGGAACACTCCCCTCCCGGCCGGGAACGGTGCCGCAGCAGCCTGCCCTCACCGGATCAACCCCATCAGCGCATCGAGCATCTGGTTGGTGATCTGAACCACCTTGGCCGACGACTGGTAGGCACGCTGGAACTTGAGCATTTCGATCAACTCCTCATCCATGTTGACCCCGGAGATCGAGTTGCGCTGGCTGGTCAGCGAGTCGTACTCGGCCGAACGATAGGTCTGGTTGCGCTGCGCGTTGGCCACGTCGATGCCGTATTGCGCAGAGAGATCGGAGTAGCGGCTGTGCAGGCTCTGCGGCGTCGTATCGTCGACCGACACCTTGGTCTGCTGCAACGCGAACATCGCCGAAGCAGTCTGATTATCGGCAGCAAAGATCTTGGATGTAGTAGAATCGATGGTGCCGATGTTGATCCGGTCACTGTTGGCCGCCACCGTGCTGTCGAGAGCAAGATCGGCGCCGTCGGCACCATGAAACAGCGCATTGATCTCGTAGGCGGCGAGGAAGTTGGAAGTGTCGTCGGAGAAGCCGATGGTCTGGCCGTTGCCGGCGACCAGCTTCAGCTCGCCGTTGGCCGTGGTGCTGGCGGTGAGCGAGATGGTCGGATTGGGGGCGGTCACCCCGGCGTTGTAGTTGGCCACCGCCTGGTTGATCAGGCCGACCACGCTGGCCGTCGTCGCCGTGCCGCCGTTGTCGGCGCTGTCGTCGAGCTTGAGGACCGCCGGGTCGATGGTGATGGTCAGCCCGCCCGGATTGATCGGCGTCCCAGCCGAGTCGTAGATGTGGATCTTGAAGCTGCCCGCCTTGATCTGATTGGCGAACGGCACCCCGGAGGTGCCGAGCAGGGAGCTGGTCATCCCGAGTGCGGAGAGCAGATTGCTGCTGTCGTTGGCCAACCCCACCGTCTGACCGCCGGTGGCGGCAAGCTGCAACACCCCGCCGCTGGTGCTGGCGGTGAGCGAGATGGTCGGATTGGGGGCGGTCACCCCGGCGTTGTAGTTGGCCACCGCCTGGTTGATCAGGCCGACCACGCTGGCGGTCGTGGCCACCCCCCCATGGGCGGCGCTGTCGTCCAGCACCGTCACCGTCGGATCGATGGTGATGGTCAGCGGCGTGGTGTTGATCTGCGCCCCGGTGGAGTCCCGCAGATAGATCTCGAAGCTGCCGCTCTTGATCTTGGACGCCGCAGGCAGACCGGAGTCGACCAGCGCAGCCGTGGGATGCGACACGCTCTGCAACGCCTTGATCGTGGATTGGCGGGCGGCGGTCGACACCAGCGACGCCTGCCCCGAGATCATCGTCGATCCACGGATGGGGGTCGATCCGTTGCTGTAGATCTGATTGGCGGAGAAGATCAGATTCCTGGCGATGCTGTCGAGCTGGTCGATGTAGACCTGATAGCGGTTGTCCCGCACCTCGATCATCCCGCCGACCGTTCCGCTCTGTGCCATCCCCGAGAGCGGCACCGCCGGAGCGCTGTCCAGCGCGATCTCGTGAAATCCATTGGTGGTGAAGGTGGTTCCGCGCACCAGATGGTGGGCCAGACCGTCCTGCACCAACAGATCCCCGCCCGGGGTCTGGACCAGCGAACTGCCGTCGGGATTGTCCACCCGCTGGATCGGAATCAATGCCGCAAGATCCTGCAACGCCTGCTCCCGCTGATCACGCAGGTCGTTGGCAGGCCCCACCACGCTCTTGCTCGTCTCCTTGCGCACGATCTGGGTGTTGAGCGAGGCGATTCGATCCAGCAACAGGTTGACGTCGGCCAGCTTGGTGTCGATCTGGCCGTCGAGGTTGATCTGCTCGGTGCGCAGCTGAGCCCGCATGCTGGTCAGGGTGGTGACCAGCTCCTGGGTGGCGATCTGCACGTTGGCCTTCTGCGCCGTATCCTGCGGATTGTTGGCCAACTGCTGCCACGAGGCGAAGAAATGGTCGAACGAGGCGGCCAGACCGGTGGCACCCAGGCTGCCGAAGGCGCTCTCCACCGCGGTCAGCGCCTGGGTGATCTGGGTCCACATCGCCTTCTGCCCCGCGCTGTTGCCCAACGAACGCTGGATCGCCAGGTCGACCTGACGGCGTATCTCCGCCATCTGGACCCCGCGGCCGAAGACGAAGCCGCCGCGCTGCTCCGGCGAAGCGGAGGAGAGGATCGGTCGCTGGCGCGAATAGCCTTGCGTGTTGACGTTGGCGATGTTGTGCGCCAGCACATCCATCGCCTGTTGCTGGGTGGTCAGGGCGGTGGCCCCGATATTCAGCGCGCTGGTGATGCTCACGGTGCGATGCCGTCGCGGCGGTAGGTCTGCGGCTTCCTGAGCATGCCGATGCCCTGCAGCAGGTTGGTGGTGACATCGGCGGCCGCCTTGATGCGCAACCGCTCTTCGTCGAGCCGCTGCTGCAGGGCCTCCATCCGCCGATGAAGCCGGCGCCGCAGCGCCTTCAACTCCTCATCCGCCGCCACCTCGTCGAGCAGGCGGGAGAGCGGCAGCGCTCCGGCCACACCATGATCGCCCAACAGCCGGCGGAGCGACCCCTCCAGCCTCGCCATCCTGTCGCGGCAGGCGGCGCGCATCCCGCACAGATCGAGCAGGGCAGCGCCGTCGAACCGGCGCACCGCATCCTCCTCCTGCAGCAGGATCTCCTCCAGCTCGGCGGCACACCGCTCCATCTCCTCAAGATGGGCGCGAAGCCCGGCGACAAGGGAGGCGCGATCGATGGTCAGCTCCATGACCGCTCCGCCAGAGCGTTGCGCACGATGCGCGCCGCCACCCGCCGTTCGTCGATCTCGAAGGTGCCCTGCTCCAGCGCGTCGCGGATCTGCTCGATCCGCTCCAACCGCACCTCGGGCAGATCGGCCAGCAACACGCGGGCCCGCTCATGGAGCGAGGCGGCGTCGGCCACCTTGACCTGATCGCGGCCACGCCCACCGCCCCGCGCCTTGCCCGTCGCCTTGCCCTTGCCGCTGCGGCTGCCCTGTACCGGCGAGGCCGGCGATCCCAATCCCGTGATCCGCACCATCACTCCACCTCCCCTTTGGCGGCCAGCGCGCGGTACTGCGCAGCAGCCGCCTCATGCAGGCTCTTCGACGCCTCGGCCACCGCCTTGCCCGCCACCTCCGCGCCGTCCCGACGCTGTTTCAACTGCGCATAGATGGTGGCGGCGATCCCCAGCGAGCCGCGCCGACCCCCCGCCTCGGCGATCGCCTGATCCATCATCGACCGGTAGCTCTCCTCGGCAAAGCCGTGCGGCAGAACATCGGATTGCGGAACCGACTTGCGCATCTCGCTCATCACCTGCTGCAGGAAGAGCGCCTCGAACTGGAGGCTGACACGCCACAGCCCCTCGTCCCGCCCTTCACGCGGCGGCGGCGCCGGCCGATGCGACGTGACGATCCGATGATGCAGGGCATCCATCCGCGCATCCATCAGAGCACCCGCAACTCGGCGTGGAGCGCACCGGCCGCCTTGATCGCCTGCAGCACGGCGATCAGATCGCTCGGGGTGGCGCCGACGGAGTTGAGCGCATCGACCAGGCTGGCCAACGTCACCTGCCGCTGCAGCACCACCAGCTTCGCCTTCTCCTCCTTGACCTGCACGCCGGTGCGATCGACCACCTGCGTCTGGCCGCCGGCGCCGCTGAAGGCGTTGGGCTGTGACACCTGCGGCGTCTCCGACACCGTGACGCTGATGTTGCCATGGGCCACCGCCACCTTGTCGATCTTCACCTCCTCGCCCATGACGATGGTGCCGGTCCGCTCATCGACCACCACCACCGCATTGTGGTCGGTATTGAGCTCCAGCTGCTCCAGCTCGGCGATCAGGGAGACGGCATCCCCCTTGGGATTCCACACCTCCACCGTGGCGGCATCGACGGCACGGGCCATCCCGGCGCCGAAGTGGAGGTCGATCGCCTTCTTCATCCGCATCACGGTGGTGAAATCGGGCACGCGCAGGCTAAGCGTCACCTTCTCCTGATTCGGACGGATGCTCCTCGGCGCGGCGATCTCCACCTTGGCGCCGTTGGGGATCCGCCCCGCGGTCGGATGGCCCTTGGTGGTCGAGGCCGCCTTGCCGGCGGCGGTGAAGCCGCCGATGGAGATCCCCCCTTGCGCCACCGCATAGACCCGCCCATCCCCTGCGGTGAGCGGAGTGAGCAGCAGCGTTCCGCCGCGCAGGCTCTTGGCATCCCCGAGGCTGGAGACCGTCACGTCGAGGGTCTGCCCCGGCCGGGCGAAGGCCGGCAGCTCGGCGGTGACCATCACCGCCGCCACATTCTTCGGCTTCATGCTGCTGATCTGCTGGCGGATGTTGATCCCGAACCGCTCGAGCATCGCCGCGATGCTGTTGATGGTGAAGGGCGACGAGTTGGAGCTGTCACCAGTGCCGTTGAGGCCGACCACGATGCCGTAACCGAGCAGGGCGTTGCTGCGCACCCCCTCGATGGTGGCCAGATCCTTGATCCGCTCCGCCGCTCCCCACTGCGGCAGGAGCAGCAGCGCCATCACCACGAACCACCGTACCATCATCGTCCTCCCCTCCCGCACTAGAACGGCCAGATGGCGTCCAGCGTCTGGCCCAGCCACCCCTCGTGGGTCACCGTGGCCAACTCGCCGCCGCCGCCGTAGCTGATCACCGCCTGCGCCACCTTCGAGGAGGCGATGGTGTTGTCCGAGGCGATGTCCTGCGGCCGGACCACACCGGAGAAGGTGAGCTCCTGCGGCTGCTGGTTGATGGTCACCTGCCTCCGCCCCTCGATGCGCAGATTGCCGTTGGGATAGACCTCGACCACCACCGCCGTCACGCTGGCGATGAGGGTGTCGGAGTTGTTGGTACTGCCCGAGCCGGCGAACGACTTGGTGTTGCTCACGTCGAATGCCGTACCGGGGGAGAAGTTGGGATTGCGCTTGGAGAAGAGGGAGGTGGAGAGGCCGAAGGCGGCGTTGACGCCGGAGGTGTGGCTGGTGGCCCGATCCTTCTTGGTCCCCATCGAACGGGTGGCGCTGGCCTTCTCCTGCACCAGCACCGTCACCAGATCACCCACGCGCGACGCCTTGGGGTCGGTGAAGAGGCGTGAGCCGGCGTTGTTCCACAACGACCCCTTCTCGGTATGGGAGACCATCGGCGTACGCAGCGCCTGCTCGACGATCGGTCGTTTCGGATCCTTGGTGACGCTGGCGGCGCGCGGCATGCAGCCGCTGACCAGCAGCAGCGCGATCAGGGAAACGACAACCCTCGACACCATCATCCCGCTCCTCCCGAAACCACACGCACCGTACGGGCGTTGATCACCCGCCCCTCCACCTGCCGCTTGCTGCGCAGATTCTCCACCAGCAGCAGATCCCCCCGCGCCGCGGAGCGGAGCGCCTTGCCGACGGTGGTCACCTGCACCGGGCCGAAACGCGCCTCGATGGTGACCAGCTGGCCGCGCCGAATCAGCGGCAGACGATGGGTGTCGGCGAGGAAGAGCGGCGCCCCCCGACGGAGCCGACGCAGCAGACGCAGGCCGTCGACCGCCTCCAGCGAGGAGAAGCCGGCATCATGGCCGGCGATATCCACCCGTCGCAACGTCATCATGCTCGGGTCAAGCACGGTTCGTGCCGGAATGTCCCGACGGGCGACCGCCACCACGGCCATCCAGCGCACCTCCACCGGAACGAACCAGCGCCGGGTGACCACCCCGCTGCCGGGCGCACGCAACTCCTCGGCGATCAAGGAGAAACGCCGGGGGAAGCGATGCAGGCGGGGCAGACGCCAGCGCAGCGGTCCGGTCGTATCCGGCAATGCATCGACCGAGGCCAGCTCGGCCACCGCGCCGTCGTGGGCCACGCCGGCCGCAAAAAATGCACGCAACGACCGCATGGCGGCATTTTCTGCCGCCTCCGCCCACACCGGCAGAAACAGCAGCGCGCCGACGAGCAGCAACAGCAGACGCCGCATCACCCCGCGCCCCACGCCGGCCTAACGCCGCAACTGCGCGGCGGTCTTGAGCATCTCATCCGCCGCCTGGATCGACTTGGAGTTCATCTCGTAGGCCCGTTGACCGGCGATCAGGTTGACCATCTCCTCGACCATGTTGACGTTGGACATCTCCAGCATCCCCTGGCCGATCTCCCCCAGGCCGTTGCTGCCCGGATTGCCGCTGACCGGCGGGCCGGATGCCGGAGTCTCCTGGAACATCGAGTTGCCGAGCAGCTCCAGACCGCCGGGATTGCTGAAGTTGACCGTCTGGATCTGGCCGACGTTGGTCACCTGCCCACCGGGTTGGGTCACCGATACCGTCCCGTCGGCACCGATGTTGATCTGCAAGGCGTCGTTGGGAATGGTGATCGACGGCTGCAACGGGTTGCCGTTGGGATCGACCACCTGGCCGGTGGAGTCGAGGGCGAAGGAGCCGGAACGGGTGTAGGCCGTGGTGCCGTCGGGCAGCAGTACCTGGAAGAAGCCCTGCCCCTTGATGGCCAGATCGAGCGGATTGGAGGTCTGCTGGAAGCTCCCCTCGCTGAAGATCCGCTGGACGCCGACGGTCTGCACCCCGAGACCGATCTGGATGCCGCTGGGCACCTGGGTGCCGGCCGCGCTGGCGTCGGCGCCGGGGCTCTTCACCTGCTGGTACATCAGATCCTGGAAGTTGGCCCGGCCGCGCTTGAAGCCGGCGGTGTTGGCGTTGGCCAGGTTGTTGGAGATTACATCGACGTTGGTGTTCTGTGCGGTCATGCCGGTTGCGGCCGACCAGAGTGCACGCATCATGGTATCATTACCCCCTTGTCATTTCGATTCTTCGCTGCCATCCCGGCGGATCAGCCGACACGGCCGACCCGCTCGCTCAACTGGGTCGCCTGCTGGTTGTAGATCTCGACGATCTTCATCATGTTCTGGAACGACCGAGTGGTATCGACCATCCGGGCCATGGCCAGCACGGCGTTGACATTGGACTGCTCGAGCGCACCGTGGCGTACCACCACCTTCCCCGGCTGCACCGGACGTACCTGATCGGCCGGCGCGGTGAAGAGGGTACCGCCGAGTTTGCGCATCTTGCTGCTGTCGGAGATCTGCACGATGCCGAGGGTGGCGATCCTCGTCCCGTTGACCGCGATGGTCCCATCGCGTGAGGCGGAGACCTCGCCCGACGGGAGGGTGATCGGCGCCCCCGCGCTGTCGAGCACCGGCAGCCCCGACTGGGTGACCAGCTTCCCCCCTTCGCCGAGCATGAAATCGCCGGCGCGGGTGTAACCCTCCGAGCCGTCCTTGAGCCGTACCCGGAAGTATCCATCCCCGCTGATGGCGAAATCGAGCGGGCTGCCGGTCTGACGGATCATCCCTTCGCTGGTGTCGATGTAGCTCATCCCCGGCGCCAGGTAGGCGGAGGGAGGCTGGGCGGAGGAGGCCGCACGCATCGAATCGGTCAGCATGGTGGCAAACGAGTTGCGGTCCGCCTTGAAACCGACCGTATTGACGTTGGCCAGGTTGTTGGCGATCTGGTCCATGCTCAACTGCCGCCGCAGATCGGCGGCGGAACCGGCGATATAGAATCCTCGATCCATGATCGTAGACCGCAAAACATCCGTCCGTGGACCTTTTACCTGACGGGAACCGTCGAACACGGCGGGTGCCGCGCCCCTCCCTGGCCGCGCCGCCGCAACCAGGTACAAGCAGACAACATGCCAACATCGCGCGCCCGGCCGGGACTCGGCGCAACGACTTGGATCTATTGTAGAATCGGAAAGGTTCGGCCTGACTAACCCTGAGCGTAGTGCGCCGATTTTTCCGCCAGCCTTTTGTCTGTGCGGTAAAGAAAGGCGAGCAGCTCGGCCACCAGCTGGTAGGCCTCTTCGGGGATCTCCTCTCCCACCGGTACGCGGGCGAGCAGCTGGACCAGATTGTCATCGCGGTGGATGTGTACCCCCGATGCCCGGGCCAGCTCCATGATGCGGCGCGCCACCTCGCCGAATCCGGCCGCCAGCACCTTCGGCGCACCACCCCGCTCCGGGTCGTAGCCCAACGCCACCGCCGCCTCCCGATCGCGCGCCATCCCCTCCACCCCTCAGGCGACGAAATCCCGTTGCAGCCCGCGCTCCACCGGCAGGCCGGCGATCAACTCCCCCTCCAGCCTCCGATGCCGGCCGAGCCAAGCGAGGAACTCCGGACGCAACAGCTCCGCGGTCTGTTCGTCGGCGGCAAAAAGCCGCAGGCGCAATGCCTCCTGCTCCCCCCCTTCCAGCGCAAAGGCGACCGCACCGAGATGGGCCAGATCGAGCCGGCCGTGGAGCAGGAAACGGCGGGCGTCACCCTGCCGTTCGATCACGCCGCGCGCCTGCCCCCCTCCCCCCTCATCCTCGACCACCATCCGGTTCATGTCCGCGCCGACCAGCCCCTGCAGCCCGCTGCCGTCGAGCCGCATCCATCCCCGCCGCGCACCCCCCTCCGCCCCGTCGTGCGCCGCCGTCGGAGCATCCCCCCCCTCGCGCCCTTTTCCCTTGCCGGTGGAGGCATCGACCTGCTGACGCAACATCTCCATCAGCAGCTGATGGGCCTGATGCTGATTCATGATGCGGAACTGGGCGGGCATCTTCTGCCCCAGGATCTCCAGCCACACCTCACCCATCGGCACGTTGGGCGGCACCTCGGCGCGCAGCCGATAGCCGCCGATGATCAGCAGCGCCGACCCCGGCTCGCCGCCCGGCTCCAGACGGGCTTGCAGTACACTGCCGCTGGGCCACGGCAGAGTGTGGGGGCCCTCGGCGTTCCTGATCCCCTGGGGCATCCCCATCATCTGGGTGCCGAGGATCTCCATCATGGGGAATCTTCTCCCCGCACCGGGTCCATCCCTGGCGCTGCCGCCCCCAAGAGATCAAGGCGATTCATGGCCTCATGACTCCACACTCCGGGCATGGAGACGCAAGAGCAGCTTCACCTGCGCCAGGGGAAGATCGACCTGGCGGGCGATCTCCTCGGCGTCGGCCCCCTCGCGCCGTAGACGCAACACCTGCGCCAGGCGGGCGTCCCCCTTCGCCGCACCGCCGTCGGCCGCAGGGGCGGAGGTGGCCGCCGGCTGCGCCTTTCGTGGGGTCACCACCGAACGGGATGGAGGCGGAGGGGAAGGGCGGGGATCACACAGCTCGGTCAACAACGGCATCAGGGCGTTGAGCTGCTTCGATGCCTCCTGCAGCTCGGCGCTGGCCGCCTCCAGCTTGCGCTCGATCTCCTCCTGCCGCCGGCGCCCCGTGTACCAGAGCCACCACAACCCGATGATGGCCACCACCATCACACCGTCGATCAACACCCCGGCGAGATCCATCCCCGCAGCCGTCACCTCCCGGCCTCCCACCGTTCCCGGCCGCAGCGGCCGCCTCGCACGGCGGTTGCGCAAACAGCCCGATCAACCATGACGACTTCGCACGAAGTCGGCATCTGCGGCCAGGACGGCCGCGCAAAACGGGAGCTTGCGCATGCAGGCAACTGTTTTGTGAGGCGATCGAAAACCGCGCTCTTCGATGCCCGTGAAGCCAACACGTTCATAGACGGGCCTTTTGCGGTCGGATCAGCCATAACAGTCGATATGGCCGTCGGCATCACGCCGAGTCGGCTCCTTGCGCCCCTCGCCCTTCTGCTCCACCACGGACGGCGCCTCCTCCCGGGGGGAGCGGCCGCCATCCTCGCGCCGATCACGCCGGTCGCGCCGCCGCGCGGTGTCACGCCCGGCGACCGGGAGGGGGGCGGCGACCGGCGTGGCGGGGAGAACCTCGCGCTCCATGCCATCGCCTCAATCGCGATCCAGTCCCATGTAGCCGCGCAGCCGCGCGACCATCTGGCTGTGGATCTGCGATACCCGAGATTCGGTCAGCCCCAGCACCAACGCCACCTCCTTCATGTTCAGCTCCTCGTGGTAGTAGAGCGTCAACAACACCGCCTCACGCTTGGGCAGGCGGGCGATCGCCTCCGCCAGCCGGTCCACGAACTGGATCATCGCCGCCTGCTCTTCCGGCATGAATTCCTGATCGGCCGCGATGGCGTCGAGAACACTCAGGGTATCCCCATCGTCGCCGGTGATCGGCAGATCGTCGAAGTGGACCACCGACATCACCCGCACCTGGTCGAGGCGCTTGCGGTACTCCTCGACGCTGATGCCGAGAAAGTCGGCGATCTCGTGCTCATCGGCCGGCCGGCCTTGGCGCTGCTCGACCTCGAGCATCGCCTGCTGCAGCTGACGCGAAACATCACGCAGGCTTCGCGGCATCCAGTCGAACGCGCGCAGGTAGTCGACCATGGCACCGCGCACCCGGTAGGCGATGAAGGTATTGAACTGGATCCCCCGCTCGGGATCGAAGCGGCTGGCTGCATCGAGCAGCCCCAGCACCCCCGCGTCGATCAGGTCGTCCAGCTCCACCGAATCGGGGGTGCGACGCATCAGTTGGCCGGCGTGGTAACGGATCAGCGGCAGATACTCCTCGAGCAGCGCCTCCGGCTGCATCGCATCGGCCTTGGCCGTCTGGTCGTAGGGGTTGCTCATCGCCGCCCAACGGCGCCGATGCGGCACACCGGCGCCATGCCGCCTGCTTCTTGCAAGACCGTCATTCCTGATCGAATCGCAAAAAGTCCATCCGTGGACTTTTTGCTCGACGGGGATCGAAGAGCGCGGTCTTCGATCCCCTTACAAATCCGTCGGTTGCATCCGCAACCTCCGGATTTGCGCGACCGTCCTGGCCGCGGATGCCGGCTTCTTGCGAAGCCGTCATTCCTGATCGAATCGCAAAAAGTCCGTCCGTGGACTTTTTGCTCGACGGAGATCGAAGGGCACGCTCTTCGATTCCCTTGCAAAGGCAACCATCACTCCTCCTCCCCCTGGGGCTCTTCCGCCGCATCCTCCTCCGGCTCCGGCATCCTGGGCAACAGATCGTTCAACCACTTGAGCATCATGCCGATCCAGGCCCCGGCGATCCCCAGGACCGCCATCCGGACCACCGTCTCGTAGAAGCCGATCCCGACCACCATGCAGATGGCAAAACCGATCAACGCACCGCAGGCGCCACCGAAGGCGGCCACGTGCGAGGTACTCAAGCCAACCTGCCGGGTATCGTCCGCCATGGATGATCACACCGCAAAAAGTCCGTCCGTGGACGTTTTGCTTGACGGGGATCGAAGAGCGCGGCCATCCTGGCCGCGATGATGGTTTCTTGCGAAACCGTCATGGATCATCCCGTCCCGTCCATCGCGTCGAGCCCCTCGCTCAGGGCGTGCTCCCAGAAGAACTGCAGCCCGCCGCTGCGCGAGGTGTCGCGCGGCCGGGAGAGGATGGCGTCCATGGTGCGGTTGAGGTGGTCCAACAGCTGCTCCCCGCCCACCTTGTCGAGCAGCTTCTGCGACTGGATCGCCCGCCGCACGTCGGGGTGGGGCGGAAGGTTGCCCACATAGTCGAGATGCACATCGAGATACCTGTCGGCCACGGAGAGCAGGCGGCGGAAGGCGATCTGGGCATCGACCGCCTCCGCCTGGTTGATCAGCACCATGAAGCGGCGCACGTCCCGCATCCGGGAGAGCACCTTGATCAGCGCATAGGCATCGGTGAGCGAGGTGGGATCGGGGGTGAGCACCACCAGCGCGCTCTCCGCGGCGGAGACGAAATAGAGCACGTTGTCGCCGATCCCGGCGGCGGTGTCGATCAACACCAGATCGTAGTCGCGGCCGATGGCGCGCATCTCGTCCAGCATCACCTGCTGCTGGTCGGTGGAGAGCGCGGTCAACTCGTGGAAGCCGCTGCCGCCGGGCAGGACGTCGAATCCGTAACCGGAATGGACCAGGATATCGGAGAGCGACTTGCCGCCGGCGACGACGTCCTGGATCGACCCCGCAGGCGAGATGCCCAGCATCACATCGACGTTGGCCAGCCCGAGGTCGGCGTCGAGCAGCAGCACGCGCATCCCCTTCCGCGCCGCCCGGGCGGCCAGATGGAGCGCGGTGAAGGTCTTGCCCACCCCTCCCTTGCCGCTGGTGACGGCGATGACGCGCGGTGTCTCTTGTTGGTTCATAATCAAACCGCAAAACCTCCGTCCGTGGACGTTTTGCCCGACGGCGATCGAAGTTCGCTGCCTTCGATCATCGCATGACGAAACAGTCGCTTGCAGACACAAGCCCCTGTCCTACGCAGCCATCCATGGCCGCGGGTGGAACCGGTTCGGCCGCCCCCCATCCCCCGATGGAGAGAGCGACTCATCCGGCGAGCAACCTGGTCATCGACTTGGGCGACAACCAGCCCATCTGTCCGGGCACGTCGGTGCCGAAGGTGCAGTAGCAGAGGCGCAGACGGGACGGGACCGCCCAGTTGATCACCTTGCCGCATCGCCGGCTCTCGTCCAGCTTGGTGAAGGCGAGATGGGTCACCCCCAACGCACCGGCCCGCGCCAGCAACGCCGCTCCGTCGGCCTCGTCGAGATTGGCCGGCAACACCATCACCCGCCGACCATCCCCGAACCCGTTCCAGATCGGACGAATACGCCGGGCCGCACCGCCGGAGCGCGGCGACAACCCGGGGTTGTCCACCAGCACCAGTTGAGCCGAGGCCGCCTGCTCCATCGCCCGCGGCAGATCCTCCGGGCCGCGCAGCAGCGCGAACGGCGCCCCCAACACCTCGGCGTAGCTGCGAAAGAGGTCGCTCCCCCCCATCCGTTCGGCATCGGTACTGAACAGCGCCACCCGCACCCCCTTGAGACTGTAGTGGGTGGCCAGCTTGGCGGCCAGCGTCGTCTTGCCGCCACCGGCCGGGCCGGTGAAGATCAGCGTCACCCGGCCCTTGGTCGGGTCGAGCTTCCGCGACCAGCACATCAGCTCCTTGCCGACCGGCGCACCGCGGGCGAAATCGGCGGCCAGCTCCGCGGCGAAGCCGGGCGCCACCCCCTTGGCCAGCAGGCGGTCGAAGGCGGCGCGCTCCTCGGGATCCTCCAGCGCCAGCCGCAACTCCTCCGCCTCGTGCCGCTCCAGGCCGTCGACCAGCCGCTCCAGCCGCCGCACCGAGGCTGCAAGCCACTCCGCCTCCGGGCGGTCCCTCCGCGCCCCCTCCCGTTCCACATCGCGGCCTGCGCCCAAGGCTCCACCGTAGCGGCCTGCAGCCCCCCCTCCCCCGGATCGGGCGGGCGCCTGCTGCGGCTGTTCGTCCAGCGCCGCATGTACCTCCCAGATCTCCCTGCCGGCGGGATCGACGCTCTTCTTGCGGTCGAGGATCACCGCCTCCGGCCCCAGTTCGCGACCGACCAGCGCCAGCGCCTCGTGCAGGCGGGGAGCGGAGAAGATCCGTACCCGCATCAGCGCCGGCTATCCATCGCGCAGGCTCACGGTGCCGTCGGCCTGCACCACCATGTCCGGCGGCACCTCCGCGATCGAGAGCACGGTGATCCGGTCCATCACCTTGAGCAGGGCGTTGGCCAGCGGATAGCGGAGCGTGGCGCTGGTGAGCAACACCGGAGCGTCGATGCCGCGGCTGGCGACAAGATCGTTCAGCCGGGTGACGAAACGCTGCCAGTAGTTGATCTCCAGCGGCAACTGCAGCGACGCCCCCTGCTGGCTGACCCGCTCGGTCATCATCTGCTCGATCTCCCCGTCGATGGTCAACACGTGCAGCTCCCCCTGCTCATCGACCAGCCGGGCGACGATGGTCCGCCCAAGGCGCATGCGGACCATCTCCACCATGGTGGTGAGATCGCGGGGCTCGGACATGGCATCGGCCAGGGTCTCGATGATCAACAGCAGATCGCGGATCGGCACCCATTCGGCCAGCAGCCGGCGCAACACGTTCTGCAGCAGGCCGATCGAGACCGGGTTCGGCACCATCTCCTCCACCACCTTGGGATGGCGCTCCTTGAGCGCATCGACCAGCTCCATCACCTGCACCCGGTCGAGCATCTCGTGGGCGTGCTTGCGCAACACCTCGGTGATGTGGGTGATGATCACCGTCGAGGGCTCCACCACGGTGTAACCGGAGATCTCCGCCTGCTGCCGCTGCTCCGGGCCGATCCAGAGCGCCGGCAGACCGAAGGCCGGCTCGCGCGTGGCCACCCCCTGGACCGGCGGACCGCTCAGATTCCCCTCGAGCGCCAACAGGTTGCGCGGCCGGATCTCGCTGCGCGCCACCTCGGCCCCGCGGATCAACACCCGGTAGTCCCCCACGCCGAGCTGCAGGTTGTCCTTGATGTGCACCGGAGGGAGGATGAAGCCCATATCCTCGGTCAACTGCCGCCGGATGCTCTGCAGCCGATCCAACAGGTTGCCTTCGCCACGCCCTTCGACCATGTCGATCAGCCCGTAGCCCACCTCGATGCGGATCGGATCGACCACCAGCAGATCGGAGAGCGGCGCCTCCTCCACCCTTCCCGGCGCCGCCTCGGGCTCGGCGGCCAATGCCTGCTGCTGCGCCTCCGCCTCCCGCTTCTCCGTCTCACCCTGCAGATACCAGCCGATGATCCCGAGGCCGACAGAAAGAAGGATGAAGGGGACGAAGGGGAAGCCGGGGACGAGGCTGAGCATCGCCACCGCCCCGGATGCGACGTAGTAGAGCTTGGGATAACGGGTGAACTGATCACCCAGCTGCACCTGGATGGTATCACCGGCGCCGGCGCGGGTGATCACGATCCCGGCGGCGGTGGAGATGACCAGCGCCGGAATCTGCGACACCAGGCCGTCGCCCACGGTCAGGATGCTGTAGACATCCATCGCCTCGGAGAGGGGCATCCCCTGCTGCAGCGAGCCGATGATCATCCCCGCGACCAGGTTGATGGCGGTGATGATCAATCCGGCCACGGCGTCGCCCCGGACGAACTTGGCCGCGCCGTCCATCGCCCCGTAGAACTCCGACTCCCGCGCCACCTCCTGGCGCCGCGCCTTGGCGGTCTCCTCGTCGATCAGGCCGGCGTTGAGATCGGCGTCGATGGCCATCTGCTTGCCCGGCATCGCATCGAGGGTGAAGCGGGCGGCCACCTCGGCGATGCGGGTGGAGCCCTTGGTGATCACCACGAAGTTGATCAGCACCAGAATCAGGAAGATGATGATCCCGACCACCGTGTTGCCTCCGACGACGAACTGGCCGAACCCCTCGATGATGTGGCCGGCCGCCTGCGGCCCCTCCTGGCCGTGGAGCAGGATCAGCCGGGTGGTGGCCACGTTGAGCGAGAGGCGGAAGAGGGTGGTCAGCAGCAGGATCGTGGGGAAGGAGCTGAACTCCAGCGGCTTGAGGATGTAGAGCGAGGTCAAAAGGATGACGATGCCGATCGAGAGGTTGACCGCCAGCAGCACATCCATCAGCCAGAGCGGCAGCGGCACCATCATCACCAGCAACACCAGCAGCACCCCGCCGGCGAGCAGGACGTCGGTATGGCGCGCCAACCCGCGCAGCCGCAACGGCATCACCGCTTCAGCCAACCGCTCCTCCTCGGCCCGCGACGCCGGGCTTTGGCCTGTGGCATGAGGCCATCACCGATTCAGCTCCTCGACCTTGGCGACGTAGGCGTCGGTGGCGAGCAACACCCTGGACTTGAAGAGATCGAAGTCGCGCTGCAGCAGCCGCAGCTCCTTCGCCGATGCCCGGAAGGCATACTGCAGGCCGTCCTTGTAGCCGTTGGCGTAGGCCACGCGGATGATGGCGTAGTCCGCCTGCCGCAGCGCCGACCAGGCGTAGCCGGCCCCGAAGCTGCAGGCCGCCACCAGCGCCAGCAGCAACATCGCCGTCCGACCACCCGCATCGCACCAGGAGCGAAGGCGCCTCACGCTCCATCCTCCCTGGTACGCATCCCACGCAACAGGTCGCGAATCGCCGCCAACCGGACCCCGGCCTCCTCGTCCTCGCACGCGCAGATCCTGCGCATCTCCGCCACGCGCAGCTCCCAGTCACGGTGGAGATCGAGCACGCAGCCGTAGAGCTCCTCCAGCGCATCACCGCGGCGCAGAGGAGGTGTCGGCCGGTCGAAGCGACCGGAAGCGATGTTCTCCAGCACCCGCCGGATGCGGAAGAGCGGACCGGCGACCCGGAACGACTCGAAGAGGCCGAAGAGGAGCGTCACCGCCACCACCACCGCGAGCGCCAGCAGCAGATAGGGCCACAGATGCACCACCATCCAGGAGAGGTCGGGCAGAGCATCGAAAGCCACTTCGGCCTCGGAGGAGAAGGGATCGGGCTGGGAGACCTCCTTCCCGAGCAGGGAGAGGATGAAGAGCACCCCGACCGTCGCCGTCACCACCACCGACAGCACCATCAGCGTCAACTTCTTGACGAAACGGTATTGGAAGCGTGGAGCGATCCATACCCGGCGTCGTTGCGCGCTCCCCGGCAAAGCCGATCCCATCGCACCCTCCTTCCATGATCCGACCGCAAAACATCCGTCCGTGGACGTTTCGGCTTCACGGGAATCGAAGAGCACGGTCTTCGGATTCCCTTGCACAACCGTCACTTGCATATGCAAGCTTCGGTTTTGCGCGGCACGCCAGCGCCGCGATGACCGCTTCTTGCGGGGCCATCCTTCCATGGATGGTCCGCTCAGGCGGCCGTGGACGAAACCCCCGTCGATCCCCCGACAAATCGGGAGCATGACCGCATCACCGACGATGCACCACGCATCACAGCATCTGTTTCATCCGGTAGATCTCCGCCAGGATCACCGCCACCGCCTCGAACAGCTCTTCGGGGATCTCCTGGCCGATCTCGACGTGGGCGAACAAGGAACGTGCCAACGGCTTGTTCTCCCGGATCGGCACCCCGTGTTCGAGGGCGATCTCACGGATACGCTGCGCCAGCCGGTCCGCTCCCTTGGCCACCACCACCGGCGCGCCGCTGCCTCCCAATTCATATTTCAGTGCCACCGCATAGTGGGTCGGGTTGGTGATCACGACATCCGCCTTGGGCACGTCCTCCATCATCCGCCGCTGGGCCATCTCACGCTGCAGCTGCTTGATCTTGCTCTTGACCAGCGGATCGCCCTCGGTCTCCTTGTTCTCGTCCTTGATCTCCTTCATCGACATGCGCAGCGAGCGGAGGTACTCCCACCGTTGGTAGAGGACGTCGGCCAGCGCCAGGGCCACGAATAGCGCGGCGACCATCGCCGCCATCCGCACCGTTCCGCGGGCCATGACGGCGCCGATCTGCGCCACATCCATCCGGATCCCCTCCACGGCCAAGGGAAGCATCGAGGCGATGAGGTACCAGCAGATCGCGCCGATCAGCACCAGCTTCAGCACCGACTTGACCAGCTCGGCCAGCCCCTTGGAGGAGAAGAGACGCCCCAGACCGGAGATCGGGTTGATCCGGGAGAACTTGGGTTGCAACGTCTCGAGTGCAAAGACGGGGCCGGTGACCAGCACCGTCACCAGCATCCCGAGCGCCACCACCGGCAGCGCCACCGGCAGGACCATCAGGGCGATCTGGCCGGCCAGCGTGATCAACAGGTCGACCATCCCCTCCGGCGTCCAATCCACGTGGATCGACCCGGCCAGGAAGCGCTCCATCAGCCGGCTGCTGTGGCCGTAGATCCAGCCGCCGACGCCGGTGACCAGCAACGAGGCGATCATCAGGAAGGAGACGGCGGTGGAGGGCTCCTTGCTGTTGGGAACCTGCCCCTTCTCGCGCGCGTCGGAGAGCCGCTTGCTGGTCGGCTCTTCGGTCTGTTGGCTCTTGTCCTGCTCTTCGGCCACCGCGCCTCCCGCTCACTGCCCGGCAAGCTTGCGCATGAAGAGCGGCAAGCTCTCTCCCAGGCCGGTGAAGCCCCCCTGCACGAGGTGGATGAAGGCCGGCAGGGCGACGGCGAAGACGAAAAAGCCGAGCCCGATGGTGATGGGGAAGCTGATGAAGAAGACCTGGATCTGCGGCACGGCCCGCGAGATCAATCCCAGCGCCACATAGACGAAGAAGACCAGGATCATCACCGGCGCCACCAGCTTGACCGCCAGGGCGAACATGGTGGCCACCGCACCGCTGAGCATCTCCCAGCCGGCGAAATGCCACGGCTGCCCCGGCGGGATCAGGACGAAGGAGTCGATCATCGCCTTCAGGAAGAGCAGATGGGTGTCGGTGGCCAGCCAGAGCAGGATGGCCAGCACACTGGCGAACTGGCCGGTGATCGCCCCCTGCGCCTGGGTGGAGGGATCGAAGACGTTGGCCACCGCCATCCCCACCTGGTAGCTCATGATCTGACCGGCGAACTGCACCGAGGTGAAGATCAACCGGGCGAAGAGGGAGAGCATACCGGCAAGCAGGAGCTCCTGCACACCGAGCAGGGCGTAGAGCAGCGGGTCGGCGGGCACCGGCGGGATCTGCGGCAACACCACCGGGAAGACCACCACCATCACGGTGACGATGAAGCCGACCTTGATCTGCGCCGGGACCGCCTGGTGGCCCAACACCGGGATGAAGACCATGATCGTGCCGATACGCAGCAGCATCAGGATCCCCGCCAGGATCTGCTGGTCGGAGGGAAGCGGCGGCGTCACGCTACTCCAGCAGCGTCGGAATCAGCGCGAAGATGCGGCGGGTGAAGTCGACCATCGTGGTGACCATCCACGGCCCGGCGACGATCATGGTGACGAAGACCACGATGATCTTGGGCACGAAGGTCAGCGTCATCTCCTGGATCTGGGTCACCGCCTGGAAGAGGGAGATGAGCACACCGACCACCAGGCCGGTGAGGAGCATCGGCGCCGAGATCAACAGCACCATCTTCAGCGCTTCGCTGCCGAGATGGACGATGGTATCGGGAGTCATGCCAAACGTAGCCCAAGCAAGATCGGTGCCCGGACGCCGGGCGGAATCGGGCGCATGACCCCAACAGGAAAATCCCGAAGAGATCCGCCGTGGGCGGCGGGTGCGGCTACTCCAGCGCCTCCAGCAGGGAGACCACCTCGGCGGAGAGCGGCGCGATGCGGTCTACCTCCTCGATCGCCCCCTGCACATCGCCGCTGTTGTACTTGGCCACCGCGCTGCGCGCCCGGCGGTGCACCTCGGCGTGCGGCCCCTCCAGCTGGACGAAGGCGCTCTTGGAGCCGTACTGCTTCTTGCCCGGGCCGTCGTACCACTTGCCCAGCCGACACTGGTGGTGGTCGACCACCTCGCCCTCGTCGATGTGGCCTCGGCCGAGCACCATGTCGACCAGCCGCTTCTTCCACAGCATGTGGTCGGTCTTGGCCAGCTGGATCACCGCATCGGTGATGGTGTAGTTGCTCATCGAGGCGAGATCGTTGCGCAGCTTGCCGTCCAGCTCGTCGGCGGTCGCCAGCGTCTCGTCGGCCAACCGCTTGAGATCGGCGGCGATGGAGGAGGTGGCGCTCACCCCCTCGGCGATCTCGGCGGATGCCTGCTTCTGCTCGGAGGAGGCGGCCTGCATGATCTGCATCTGCTCGTCCACCTCGAGCATGCCGCGCACGATCTCCTCCATCGAATCGCGCGACTGGCCGAGCGCTGCGGAGGAGCGCTTCACCGTCTGCTCGATCTGCTCGATCGCCTTGACGGTATGCTCGACGGCGACGTTGATCTCCCCGCTCTTCTCGGCGATGTCGTCGGCCGCCGCCCGCGACTGCTTGGAGAGCTCCTTCACCTCGCTGGCCACCACGGCGAAGCCTCGCCCCGCCTCTCCGGCACGCGCCGCCTCGATGGTGGCGTTGAGCGCCAGCAGGTTGGTCTGGTCGGAGATCTTGCGGATGGTGGCCAGCAGCAGCTCGATCTCGCGCGAGGTGGAGGCGAGCTCCTCGACCCGGGCGATGGCCTGCTCCATCTGGGCCACCGTCTCGTTCATCTGGGAGACCGCCTCGTCCAGCGTCCGCTGCCCCGACTCGACATGCTCCTTGGCGTTGGCGCTGATGGAGACCACCTCTTCGGTCCGCTCGGCCATGGTCGCCACCGTCGAGCTCATCTCCTCGGTGGCGGCGGCCATCGCCTCACTGCGTTCGGCCACCTGGCGGGTGGCCTGGTCGAGCTTGCCCATGGCGATGGTGGTCTCGAAACCGGCGGCGGTCGCCTCCACCGTCGTCTTGAGCTCCTGCAGCATGATGTGGTCGAGCCGCTCCATCGCCGCATTGCCCACCGCAGCCAAGGGATGACCGGGCGGCAGACGGTGGGTGAAGTCCCCCGCCTTGAGCGCCTCGAACAACTCGACGATCTGCTGCTGTTCGGCTGCTTCCACACTCCCCTCCTCTGGCGCCGCACCGTGCGCGTCGCGCCGCGTTTCGGGTGCGATTATGTCAAGTGTTGCGCTGCCTGCAAGTATTGATTCCGAGGATGGGATAGAGCGGGCAGAAGCGGATCAGCGCGGTCAGCCCCATCACCGCCCCGACGGCGATCGCCACCATGTTCCACGGCGCGCTCAACCCGGCCAGGGCGCCGACGGCGATCAGCACCAGCCCCACCACACCGCGCAACACCCTGTCGATTCCTCCAACGTTCGCATTCATGATCGTCCTCCTTCCTGTAATCACAAAGCGTCCGTCCATGGACCAGAAGAGCCGCACCCCGACATCGCATATACCCGGGCCGTCGCCTGCTCCACCCGGTCGGATCGGCTGCGCCCCCGTAGAGGCTTCCTTGCACGGGGCGGATCCTCTGCTAGCGTGGGACCGGTTTCCGTGACAATGTCACCGGCTGCCCCCCTTCCGGACGCTGCGGAGCCCTGCCCGCATCGAGCCAGTCGGGGCATACCCCCCTCCTCGTCGATGCATCCCCTCATTCCATAGGAAGGGGCGCGATCGCACCGGATCTCCGCTCTGGACTCGATTCAAGATTCGTGCATGAACTAACCGGAACCTACAGCCCCGTCGTGGTGGCGCTGTCGCTGCTGGTGGCCATCACCTCGGCCTTCGTCGCCATCTCGGTGGTCCCCCGCCTGCACGACCGCCGGGCCGACGGCCGTCGCACCGCCCTGTGGACGCTGGCCTTCGGCCTGAGCCTCGGCACCGGCATCTGGACCATGCACTTCGTCGCCATGCTCGCCTTCCGGCTGCCGGTGGCGGTGCGCTACGACATCACGATCACCGCGGCATCACTCTTCATCGCCATCGGCTTCTGCTCCCTCGGCGCCCTGCCGATGCGGCACGGCGGCGATCTGCGCGACGGCCGCCTGCTGCTGGTCGGAAGCGTGCTCGGCGCCGGCGTGGCGGCGATGCACTACACCGGTATGGCGGCGATGCGGCTGCCGGCGGAGATGCACTACGATACGGCTCTGGTGCTGCTGTCGCTGCTCATCGCCGTCTCCGTCGCCACGGTGGCGCTCTGGATCGCCAACCGGCTGCGCGGAGTCGGGGTGCTCGACGAGTTGCCCTGGAAGACTGCCGCCGCGGTGGTCATGGGGCTGGCGGTGGCGGCGATGCACTACACCGGCATGGCGGCGGTGCACTTCCTCGCTCTCGATGGCCAGCCGGCATCGGGCGGGCTCGACCGGACGCTGATGATCGTCGCGCTGACCGTGATCGCCATGCTGGTGCAGGGCGGCATCCTGATCAGCGCCGCGCTCGATCAGGCGCTGATGGCCCAGCGCAGGCTGCGCCACAGCGAGGCCGAGCGCATGCGCATCCACACCATCGTCGAAACCAGTCCCGACTTCATCGCCATCGTCGATCCGACAGGGAAGATCCGTTACCTCAACCCCGCCGGCCACCATCTGGTCGGCCTGCCGGCGGAGGTGGATCCGCCGCTGCTGCGGGAATGCCTGCACCCCGACGAAGCCGACCGCCTGCAACAGGAGATCCTGCCGCAGCTGCAGCGCGAGGCCCGCTACCAGACCCGCCTCCGGCTGGCCCACCGCGACGGCTCGGAGATCCACACGCTCGCCGCCTTCACCACGCTTCCCGGCGGAGGGAGCGACGCGGGCAGCTTCTCGATCATGGCGCGGGACATCCGGCGGGAGATCGCCCGCCAGGAGAAGATGGAGCACACCCAGCGGCTGGAGAGCCTTGGCGTGCTGGCCGGCGGCATCGCCCACGACTTCAACAACATCCTCACCGCCATCCTGGGCAATGCAGCCATCGCCGAACGCAAGGCGCGTGCAACCAACGAAGATCTGGCCCGATACCTGAGCAACATCGTCCGCTCCAGCGAGCGGGCGGCCGATCTGTGCAAGCAGATGCTGGCCTACTCGGGCAAGGGGAAGTTCGTCGTGCAGCCGCTCGACCTGTCGCAGCTGGTCACCGACATCACCAAGCTGCTTGAGGTCTCCATCGGCAAATCGGTGGTGCTCAAGTACCGGCTGGCCGAGGGGCTGCCGCCGGTGGAGGCCGACGCCGCCCAGATCCAGCAGCTGATCATGAATCTGGTGATCAACGCCTCCGAGGCGATCGGCGAGAAGAGCGGGGTGATCACCGTCACCACCGGGCTGATGCACGCCGATCGCGACTACCTGCGCGAGACCTGCCTCGACGAGGATGTGCCGGAGGGGCGTTATGCCTTCCTCGAGGTCGCCGACACCGGCTGCGGCATGGACGAAGCGACGCGGAAGCGGATCTTCGAACCCTTCTACACCACCAAGTTCACCGGCCGCGGGCTGGGCATGAGCGCAGTGCTCGGCATCGTGCGCGGCCACCACGGCACGATGAAGCTCTACACCGAACCCGGCGCGGGGACCACCTTCAAGGTGTTGCTGCCGGTCTCCACCCGGGTGGAACAGCCATCGGCCGACCCCGCCGCGAATGGAGACGACACCGCCCCCCCATGGCGCGGCGAGGGAACGGTGCTGATCATCGACGATGAGGAGACGGTGCGCACATCGGCGGCGATGATGGTCGAGGCGCTGGGCTTCGACACACTTACCGCCGCCGATGGCAAGGAGGGGGTGGCCTGCTACCGCGCCCACCGAAAGGAGATCGTCGTCGTGCTGCTCGACATGACCATGCCGCGGCTCGACGGCAGGGGCTGCTTCCGCGAACTGCGCCGGATCGACAAGGATGTCCGGGTGATCCTCACCAGCGGCTACAACGAAGAGGAGGTGACCAGCCACTTCGCCGGCAAGGGGCTGGCCGGCTTCATCCAGAAGCCCTACCGGCCGGAGCTGCTGGCCGAGCGGCTGCGCGCCGCGCTCGCCCGCCGCCCTGACTGACCCCCGCCCCGATGCGGCGTGCAACTTCGACGCCGCGCCCTAGCATCCCCGCCGATGAGATACCGGACCATTCGCGGCGTCCACGACGGCCTGCCGGGCGATGTCGCCCGCTGGCGGTGCGTCGAGCAGGCCGCACGCACCCTCTTCTCCCGCTACTGCTTCCAGGAGGTCCGTCTGCCCGTGCTGGAGCAGGCCGCGCTGTTCACCCGATCGGTGGGCGAGGCGACCGACATCGTCGCCAAGGAGATGTACCGCTTCACCGACCGCGGCGGCGAGGAGATCTGTCTGCGGCCGGAGGGGACCGCCGGCGCGGTGCGCGCCTTCCTCCAGGCGGGGTTGGGCAGGTCCGGCGAACAGCGCTGGTTCTACATCGGCCCGATGTTCCGCCGCGAGCGGCCGCAGAAGGGGCGGCTGCGCCAGTTCCAGCAGATCGGGGTCGAGTGGTTCGGCCCGGCTGGACCGATCGCCGACATCGAGCTGCTGACCATGGCCTGGGGGCTGATCGAGACGCTGGGGATCGATGGCGCGCGGCTGGAGCTCAACTCGCTGGGCTGCCCGAGCTGCCGGCCGTGCTACCGCGAGACGCTGGTCGGCTGGCTGCGGGCGCGGCGCGACGCCCTCTGCGCCACCTGCCGGACGCGGGTCGACACCAACCCGATGCGCGTGCTCGACTGCAAGGAGCCCGACTGCCGGCAGGCGCTGCGCGACGCTCCGGTGATGGTGGAGCATCTGTGCGACGCCTGCGACGACCACTTCCGCGCCGTCACCGCCGGACTGGCCGTTCCATACGCCATCAACCCGCACATCGTGCGCGGCCTCGACTACTACAGCCGCACCGCCTTCGAGATCGTCACCGACCGGCTCGGCGCCCAGGGGACGGTGATCGCCGGCGGCAGGTACGACCATCTGGTCGCCGAACTGGGGGGCGCACCGACACCTGCGATCGGCTTCGCGCTGGGGCTGGAGCGGATCGCGCTGCTGCTCGACCCGATCGAGGTGGAGCGCGCGCAGGTTGCGGTGGTCGCCCTGGGGGAGGAGGCGCGCATCCCCTCGATCCGCGCCGCCGAGCGGCTGCGTGCGGCCGGCATCTCCACCATCCACTGCGGCGGCGGCAGCGGCAAACGGCAGTTCAGGATGGCCGACCGGGAGCGGGTGGCCGCCGCGCTAATCCTCGGCACCGACGAGCTGGCACGCGGCCTTTGGAGCGTGCGTGACATGCGCGACGGCAGCCAGCAGACACTCACCCCCGAGGAAGCGATCGCCCGGCTGCGTGATTCATGATGGTTTCGCAAGAAACCATCATCGCGACCATGGAGGGTCGCGCAAATCCGGAGGTTGAAGACGCAACCGACGGATTTGTAAGGGGATCGAAGACCGCGCTCTTCGATCCCCGTCGAGCAAAAAGTCCACGGAGGGACTTTTTGCGATCTGATCATTCATGGAATCGCAAAAAAGTCCCGCCATGGACTTTTTGGACCGGACGAACACAGGGCTGAACGAAAAAGGAAGGCCGAACGAAAAAGGGCCCGCGCCGAAGCGCAGGCCCTTTGCCATCTGGTTGCGGGGGCCGGATTTGAACCGACGACCTTCGGGTTATGAGCCCGACGAGCTACCACTGCTCCACCCCGCGTCCGGGGCGGCGAAGCCTATCGCCCCCACCATTCCTGTCAACCGTCGCATCCCCCTCTCGATCGCAACGCGGGATGTTCCGGCGGTGGATGCGTCACATCATCTCCAGCGGATCGACATCCACCTTGCAGCGCACCCCTGAAGGGAGCCGTCCCAGCCGCTGAAGCAGCGGCGCCAGCGCCCACGGCAACACACGGCGGCTTGCGTCGCGCAGCAACAGCTCGAAGCGGTAGCGGCGGTTGATCCGCTCCAGCACACAGGGGACCGGTCCGGCGAGGCGCACCCCGGGAAGGCGCCCCTCCAGGGCGTCACGTGCGTTGCGTGCCGCCTCCAGCGCCCGCCCCTCCCGCACCGCAGAGTAGACCAGCCGCACCCAGCGGGAGAAGGGAGGAGCGCCAAAGGCCCGGCGGTTGGCCAGCTCCTGGCGAAGGATCGCCCGCGCCTGCTCCTCGCCCAGCCGCTGCAGCCAGGGGTGGTCCGGTTGATAGCTCTGCAGCAGCGTCCGGCCGGGGCGATCGCCGCGACCGGCGCGGCCGATCACCTGGGTCAACTGTTGCCACCACCGCTCCGCGGCGCGCACATCGGGAAGGTTGAGTCCGAGGTCGGCCTGCACCACCCCGACCAGCGTCACCCTTGGGAAGTGGTGTCCCTTGACCACCATCTGGGTTCCGATGAGGCAGTCGATCTCCCCCCCGGCGAAGCGGTCGAGCAGCGAGATCCGCTGTTCCATGGAGGCGGCCGCATCGCGGTCGAGCCGGGCGACACGCAGTTCGGGCAGCGCCTCGGCCAGCAGTTCGACGATGCGCTCGGTTCCGGCGCCCAACGGCACCAGCGCCTGCTCGCCGCACGCCTCGCAGCGGTCGGGAACCCCCCGCTGCCATCCGCAGAGATGGCAGCAGAGCAGCGCGCGGCGGCGGTGGAGGGTGAGCCGGGCGGAGCAGTGGCGACACTCCGGCTGCCCGCCGCAGGCGGTACAATGGAGCGCCGGCGCGTAACCGCGGCGGTTGAGGTAGAGCAGCGACTGGCCGCCGGAGCGTCGGGTCTCCTCCAGCGCCTGCTTGAGCGCGTCGGAGAGGAGCGACCCGCTGCCGCGCATGTCGACCACCTCGGTGGCGACCCCTCCGCCGCCACCCACCCGACGGGGGAGCTCCAGCAACCGGTAGCGCCCCCGCTCCGCCTGCCACCAGCTCTCCACGCTCGGCGTCGCCGAGCCGAGCACCACCGGAATCCCCAGCTCCTGGGCGAGCAACACGGCCATGTCCCGCGCCGAAAAGGGAACCCCCTCCTGCTGCTTGAACGAGGCGTCGTGCTCTTCGTCCACCACGATCAGGCCGAGGCGGGGCAGCGGAAGAAAGAGCGCCGAACGGGTGCCGACCACCGCATCGAGCCGACCCAACCGCATCCGTACGGCATGGCGCGCCCGCGGATCGAGCGCGGAGTGCCACAGCCCCACCCGCCCCAGACGGTGGGCCACCCGAGCCATCCACATCGGCGTCAGACCGATCTCGGGCACCAGCACCAGCACCTGGCCGCCATCGGCGATCACCTGCTCGGCCGCCCGCAGGTAGACCTCGGTCTTGCCCGATCCGGTACAGCCGAAGAGCAGATGGCAGCCGAAGGCGCCGCGGGCGCCCGACAACCGCCCCAAAGCCCGCTCCTGGTCCTGGTTGAGCCGGATCGCGCGCCCCTCCTCCCCCGCGGGAGGAGTGGGGAGCGGGTCGATCACCTCCTCGACCGCCCCCTGCTCCACCGCCCGTCTGAGCCGCCAGCAGGGATGCGGCCCTCCGACCCGCGCACAGAGCCGCTGTTGGGTGCGGATGCGGCGGCCGGTGCCGAAGAGATCGGCCAGCTCGGGATCGAGGGCACGCAACAGTGCCCCGTCGCGCAGACGGTAGCGGCGCCGCCCTTCGTCGCCCGCCCAGGCGAGCACCGTCTCCCAGCGCGCTCCGGGCCGGGCGAGGTAGTAGGCGGCCAGCCGCGCGCTCCAGCGGCGGTAGCCGTCGGGCAGGAGCGGAAGCGCATCGATGCGGTCGGCCACCGGTTTCAGCCCGGCGGCATTCTCGAGATCCACCGCATGAACGCGCTCCACCACCCCCATGCGCTGCGCGGTGGCCCCCAGAGGCACCAGCACGCGAATCCCTGTTTCGGGCCGGCCCAGCCCCTCGGGCCAGAGGTAGGTGAAGGGCTCGGCCAGCGGCGCGAACAGCGCCACATCGACCGCCGGCAGCAGGCGACGCACCTCAACCGCGGTCCGGCACCGTCTCCTCACTGAGGATGCGCCACGGCTCCCCCTCGGCGGCGCGCACCAGATAGAGCCGTTTGGTGGTCCGGTCGCTGTAGTTGTCGGAGCGGTACTCCTGATGGAACTGCACCACCACCACCTCCCCCTCCGGCCATCGGTTGGGGTCGTGGATCATGGTGATGTCGGAGAGCGCCACGCGGATCATCCGCTTGCCGCGGTTGATCCGCCGCTTGTACCACTTCCATTCGGCCAGCCGGAGGCGCCCCGAGCGGAAGGCGGGATGGTAGTGGCGCAGGTAGGCGTCGGTGTCGAGGCTGCTCCAGTCGCGCCGCCACGACTCGATCGCCTCGGCCACCGAGCGGCGCAGCGCCTCCCGCCGCGCCGGATCGTCGAAACGCAGATTCTCCCCCACCACCACCCAGCTCTTGCCGGGGAGGATGCGGGGCGCAAGCCGGATGAGCAGATCGTTGGGCAGGGAGAAGCAGCCCCGGGTGTCGCGCGGCGGACGCCGCCGGACCTGCGGTGCATAGCCGTGCAACCAGATGCCGTGGCCATCCTTGTGGTGGATCCGGTCGAGCGCGTTGGGATAGTCGATGGGGAAGGCGACCGGCCCGTAGCGCGGCGCCAGTTGCGCCCCCTCCAGCCGGCCGACGAAGCGGTAGACGCCGTCGGGGGTGCGGCCGTCCCCTTCGCGCTGCTTGTCCCCGGGGCGGGATCCGGTCACCACATAGCTGTCGACCAGCTTGCGCCATCCTCCGGCACCGTCGCGGACGAAGGCGAATAGGCGCGAGCGCGCCTTGTCCACCAGGAAGACGTTGGCCACGTCGGGACCGAGCTGCAGCAGATCGACCGGACGGTTGAGCCGCCCGACCAGGTCGTCGCGCAGCCGCTCCAGCCGCACCTCCGCCTCACGCAACCAGGGGTCGAGCCGCGCCGAGGCGAGCCTGCGCCGCTCCCGCTCCAGCCCACGGCCGTAGTCGTCGGGCACCCGCCCCAGGGCGCGCAGCGCCGCGCGCCGATGGGCCTCGGCCTCAAGCAACCCGACCAGCGGGTCGTCGGAGGGGGCGCCGTCGAGCAGCCGCAACACCCGCTCCGGCCGGCCCAGCTTCAGCTCCAGCGTGGCACGCAACACCAGCCGCTCCTGCGGGGCGAGCGCCTCCACCCCGGGGGTGTCGCCGCGATCGAGAAACCGCGCCACCGGGCGCCAGGGATCCGCCCCCGCCTCCGCCGGGGCGGCGGGGGCCGCAACGACCAGCATCCACGACAGCAGCCATCCCGCAACCACGGCGGAGCACCCTCGGGGAGCGGGCAGCACGCTTCCCCTCTCCGCCACAACCCCAGCGTTCCTCATCACTTCCGCGTCACCTCCCTGACGATCTTCCATCCCCCCTCCTCCCGGAGCAGCACCAGCTCCTTCCGGTCGACACTGCGGTACCTGCGGGAGCGGTAGGTTTGATCGAAGCGGGCCGTCGCCCGCCCCCCCTCGACCGACAGCCGCAGATGGTCGACCTTCACCGTGATCCTCCCCGCCCGGGCCAGCACCCGCCGCTTGTGCCGCTCCCAGGCGGCCCGGCTGCCGTGCCGCGGATGGAACCGTTTGCTGTAGAAAGAGAAATAGCGTTCGGGATCGCGCGACTCCCACGCCTTGCGCCACGCCTCGACCACCGCCCGGACCCCACCGGACCCCTCCGAGACGCCCGCCGGGGCGGCGGCTCCCTCCCCGCCCCCACCGGCCGGCGGCCGCCTGCCACCCGAGGTGAGGGATGGCGGCTGCGCACCGGTGTCGGCCGCCGCGATGCGATCCTTGCGCCCCGGCGCGGAGGATGGCGCAGGGGCCGGCGGATGCGCGGCGCGGGCCTTCGGCGGCGCCTCCGGCGCCGGCAGCGCGAGCGCGGGCGATGCGTCCGCCCGACGGCTGCCGCCGGCCGGGGTGAAGGGCGGGGCGAGCAGACGGGCGAGCAGCCGCTCCATCGCCGCGCCGTCACCGGCAAGACGGGCGAGCGAGCGGCGGCAGAGCAGCCCGGCCAGCCGATCGCGTTTGACCATACGTTCTGCCGCGTCACGCCGCGCCACCGCGCGGTAGAGCCCCTCGGCCTGCTCCATGTAGAGATCGGCCAGCTCCAGCTGCACCCGGGTGTCGCGCGGGGTGAGTGCCATCACCTTGCGCAGCTCCTCGGCGGCGGCCTCGTAGTCGCCGAGTGAACGGTAGATCGCCGCCAGGTTGTGGTGCGGCTCGGGGTAGTCGGGATGGATGCGGATCACCTGCCGGAAGGCCTCGATCGCCTGCAGGATGCGTCCGTCGTGGGTCTGCAGCACGCCGAGCCGGAACCAGGCGCGCGCATCGTCGGGATTGGCCCGGATCGCCCGATCGAGCGCCTGCTCGTCGTAGGCCGGCGCCGCAACACCGCGCCCCGCGCAGAGGATCAGCAACGCGGCCGCGACCGATGCCAGGCGCGAAATCCCCGCGCCCCCCTCCTCACCGAACCGTTTGCCCGACGAAGGCAACGAGATGGTCGTCGGCGCCCTCACGAACCCTCCATATGACTCGCAAACCTCGGATTTGCGCATCCGTCCATGGCCGCGATGATGGTTTCGCAAGAAACCATCATCGATGCAACAGCGCCGTCAATGGGCGCAGCAGCCGAATCTCTCCATCGCCCAGCCGACGCAGGAAGGCGAGCGTCCGCCGCCGGGGATGGCCGATCACCAGACAGGAGCCGCGGCGGCGGGCGATGTCCACCGCATGGCGCCAGGCGGCGGCGATCGCCCCGTCGTCGTCGACATGGTCGAGGAAGACCTGCCGCTCGGCCCAGCGCAGCCCGGCGCGCCGCGCCTCCTCCGCGGCCACCGATGCGGCCGTGGTGCGCGAATCGACGAAGAAGAGATGGTGGGCGCGGCAGAGGGCCATGACCAGCCGCATGGCGTGACGGTCGGCCGTCAGCAGCGAGCCCATGTGGTTGTTGATCCCGGCGACGAAGGGCACCATGGAGAGATCCCGCTCGAAACGGGCGCGCAACGTGGCATCGTCCATCCCCGTGCGGAGGAAGGAGGAGTCAAGCCGCTCCCGCAATGCCGGGTTCTCCGGCTCCATCGGGAGATGGAGCATCACCGTGCGTCCGGCCCTCCGGGCCTCGCGGGCGGCCCGGGCGGCGTGCGGCGCCTGCGGCAGGACCGAGACGGTCAGCGGAAAGGGAAGGGCCAGCAGCGCGCGCGCCATCTGCAGGTCGTAGCCGACGTCGTCGATGATCAACGCGATCCCTCCACCCCTGCGACCGGGGGCGGCGCGACGGGCGAGAGGCGGCCGGGGCACCATCCGGGCCGGCGGCCCCTGCGGCGGCATGCGCGAGAAGTCCTCGAAGAGCGGTCGGCCGGCCGGACCGAGCAGCGACCGACTCCGGGAGGAAGGCTTCCCGCCGCTCGGGGCGGAGGTCCGCGGTGCGGCCGGCGGCCAGGCCAGCCACAACAGCAGCGCAAGCAGGGCGAGCAGACCGGAGATGACCCACCGTCGCGGCAGCGCGCCCCGACGGCGACGGCGGAAAGCCAATCAGCCGACGCCCCCCCGGCGGAAGGCGACCAGCCCGCGCAACAGGTCGCGCGCCCGCTGCAACTGGACATCGAACTGCAGCCGCTTGCGCATCTTCTCGGAGACCGACCCTCCCTTCGGCTCCCCCTTCTTCTTCGCCGCGGCCGCCTCGCCGTTCTCCAGATGGCCGCGCAGGCTCCGCTCCAGCACCGGTTTGCGCTTGTTGAGCGCCTGCTGCACCTTCTTGTCGATCTTCAACGCCACCTCCTTGACCTCGACGTCCGGGGTGATCCCGAGCGCCTGGATCGAGCGGCCGCTCGGCGTGTAGTAGAGCGCCGTGGTCAGCTTCACCGCCGTCCCGTCGCCCAGCGGCACCACCGACTGCACGCTCCCCTTGCCGAAGCTTCTGGTGCCGATCAGCACCGCGCGGTGGTTGTCCTGCAGCGCCCCACTGACGATCTCCGAAGCGGAGGCGCTGCCCTGGTTGATCAGCACCACCAGCGGCGCGCCCTGCAGGATGTCCCCCCGGGTGGCGGAGAACTGCATGTTGCGCCCCACCCGCGACTTCGTGCTGACGATCTTCCCCCGATCGAGGAAGAGATCGCTGACCGCCACCGCCTGGTTGAGCAGCCCCCCCGGGTTGTTGCGCAGATCGAGCACCGCACCGCGGATGGCACCGCCGGCGCGCCGAGCGAGCTCGGCGAACTGCTTGCGCAGCTCGTCGGAGGTGTGTTCCTGAAACTGGGTGATGCGCAGATAGGCCAGATGGGGGGCGATGAAGTCGCTCTTCACCGACTTGACGTGGATCACCGCCCGGGTGATGGTGAACCGGAGGGTCCGCGCCTCCGAGGCCCGGAAGACGGTCAGGGTCACCTTGGTCCCCGGTTTGCCCCGCATCAGGTCGACCCCCTCCTGCAAGGTGAGCTCGCTAGCCAGCGTATCATCGATGCGGATGATCAGATCGCCCGCCTTCATCCCGGCGCGATCGGCGGGGGTGTCCTCGATCGGGGCCACCACCCGGATCCCCCCCTCGGCCGAGGAGATCTCGATCCCCAGCCCGCCGAAGGCGCCGCTCGTCTCCACCTGCATCTGGTCGAACTGCTTCTTGTTCATGTAGACCGAATGGGGATCGAGCGAGGAGAGCATCCCCGAGAGCGCCCCGTCGATCAGCTCGCGTTCGCTCTTCTCGTGGACGTAGGAGTGCTGCACCAGCCGCATCACCTGGGTGAACTTGCGCAACTGCTGGTAGTCGGTCGCCTGCGCCCGCCCCGCAACCCAGGGCGGAAGCAGCAGCAGGGCGGCGACAGCCAGCCGCGCCGTCGTTCGGGAAAAGATCGGTTGTCGTTTCACGATGGAACCACTCCGTTGATCTACGATGGTCGTACGCGCCACGGGACGGCGGCCCCGCAGAAGGCCGGCGACCGCGCAAAACAGAAGCCTGCGCATGCAGGCGACGGTTTTGCAGGGGAATCGAAGAGGCGCCCCTCGATTCCCGTCGAGCAACAAGTCCATGGACGTCTATTGCGATCCAGTCACAGAATATACCTGCTCAGATCGCTGTCCACCGCCACGTCGGCCAACCGCTCCCGGACGAAGCCGGCATCGACCGTCACCCGCGTCCCCCGCGGCCGGTCGGGGGCATCGAAGCTGACCTGCTCGAGCACCCGCTCCATCAGGGTGTGGAGCCGCCGGGCACCGATGTTCTCGTGCTTCTCGTTGAGCCGCACCGCCATGGCGGCCAGCTCGGCGATGCCGTCGTCGGTGAACTCCACCTCCACCCCTTCGGTGGCCAGAAGTGCGCGATACTGCCTGCAGAGCGACGACTCCGGCTCCACCAGGATCCGGCGGAACTCCTCCTCGCTCAGAGCGTCGAGCGACACCCGAAGCGGGAACCGCCCCTGCATCTCCGGGATCAGGTCCGAGGGGCGGGCCAGATGGAAGGCGCCGGCGGCGATGAAGAGGATGTGGTCGGTGCGCACCATCCCGTAGCGGGTGTTGACGCCGGCCCCCTCCACCAGCGGCAGGAGATCGCGCTGCACCCCCTCGCGCGAGACGTCGCCGTGCATCCCCTCGCGATGGCAGATCTTGTCCATCTCGTCGATGAAGACGATGCCGTAGTTCTCCACCCGGTGGATCGCCTCCTCCCGGATGCGCTCCTCGTCGATCAGCTTGTCGGCCTCCTGGCGGGCCAGCTCCTTGCGCGCCTCGGCCACCGACATCCGCTTCTTCCTCGACCGGCCACCGCCGAGCAGACCGCCGAGCATCTCGCGGATCGAACCGCCCAGCTCCTCCCCCCCTTGCGGGGTGAAGAGGTGCAGCGATGCGGCGGGATGGTGGTCGCGCACCTCGACGGTCACCTGCCGATCGTCGAGCACCCCGGAGCGGAGCCGGGCACGCATCTTCTCCCGCGTCTCGCGGTGGGGGTCGGTGCGGTCGACCTTCTGCAGCCCATCGCCCCCGCCCACGGGATGGGGGATGAGGATGTCGAGCAGCCGCTCCTCGGCCAGCTCCTCCGCCCGCTGCGCCACCCTGGCGCGGTGCTCCTCGCGCACCATGGCCAGCGCGCGGTCGAGCAGGTCGCGGATGATCGATTCGACATCGCGCCCGACGTAGCCCACCTCGGTGTATTTGGTCGCCTCCACCTTGATGAAGGGGGCCCGGGCCAGCCGGGCCAGCCGACGGGCGATCTCGGTCTTGCCCACCCCGGTGGGGCCGATCATCAGGATGTTCTTGGGGGTGATCTCGTCACGCAGCGGCGGATCGATCTGGCGGCGGCGCCAGCGGTTGCGCAGGGCGATCGCCACCGCCCGCTTGGCCTTGCGCTGCCCGACGATGAAGCGATCGAGCTCGGAGACGATCTCCCTCGGCGTCATGATCTCGCACGGATCGCTCACTCCCGCTCCTCCGAGGGCCGGATGGCGCAGACGGTGATCTCGTCGTTGGTGTAGATGCAGGTCTCCGCCGCAATGCGCATCGCCTCGCGCACGATCGCCTCGGCGTCAAGCCCGCTGTGGCGCAGCAGCGCGGTGGCCGCGGCGCGGGCGTAGGGGCCGCCCGAGCCGATCGCCGCCACTCCCTCGTCGGGCTCGAGCACGTCGCCGTTGCCCGAGATGATCAGCGTGCGCGCCTCGTCGGCGACGATCATCATCGCCTCCAGCCGACGCAGCACACGGTCGGTGCGCCACGCCCTGGCCAGCGCCACCGCCGCCCGCGTCAGGCTGCCGCCGTGTTCGTCGAGCTTGGCCTCGAAGCGCTCAAAGAGATTCATCGCATCGGCGGTCGAACCGGCGAAACCGGTCAGGATCCCGCCGTCGCGGATGGCACGCACCTTCCTCGCGCCGTGCTTGACCACCGTCTCCCCCAGCGTCACCTGGCCGTCGCCGGCGATCGCCACCGACCTTCCGCGACGCACACAGCAGATGGTCGTCGCCCTCCACTCCGTCCCCATCCCCGGTTCGGACCGCAACAGCCAACCTCCATGGACCTTTTGCCCCGCGCACGGTGAAGGGTGCGCCCCGATGCCCGTCCGGCCGGGACGGAGATCGGGCGGGGCGGGCGCCATTCTCCCCAAGCCGCCGCCGCTGTCGAATCCCCGACGCCCCCGCCCCTGCTCCGACAAGGCACCGATGAACCGCCACAGGAGGCTCCCCGCCACGCCGCTCCCCGCTGAAGGGCCAGTAGAGGGGCGGCGGCAGGAAGGCCACCGTTGATTTCTCCCCGGCGGATCCGATCATTTGGGCAGGCCACCGCCCGGCCCCCGCCGCGATCCGCCCCGAAGCGCCACCGGCGTGGCGGGCTGTGGGTACCGCTTCGACGGGGCGGCGGCAGGGTTCTTGCTTCGGCACGGTCCGAAGCGCGCGCGATGCGCCCGGCCGTCAACCACATGCAGGAGGGGAGTCAACCGTGGATATCGCAACCGTCATCGGCCTGCTGGTCGCCTTCGGTCTGGTCGCCTTCGCCATCGGCGGCGGCATCGCCAGCTTCATCGATCCGCCGTCGGTGGCCATCGTGGTCGGCGGCACCGTCGGCGTGGTGCTGATCGCCTACCCGTTGGGCGACGTGCTCAAGGTGATCGGCGTGGCGCTGAAGAACTTCATGTACTCCCTGCCTACCGGCCAGGAGACCATCGCCCAGCTGGTCGAGCTGGCCCAGATCGTACGCAAGGAGGGGATCCTCGCGCTGGAGAGCAAGGTCGACGAGGTGGAGAGCGACTTCATGAAGAAAGGGCTGCAGATGGCCATCGACGGCCAGGAGCCCTCCGAGATCGAGGAGATCCTGTTCAACGAGATCGAGAAGCTGAAGGAGCGCCACCAGAAGGGGGCGGACATGTTCACCGCCTTCGGTACCTTCGCCCCGGCGATGGGGATGATCGGCACGCTGGTCGGCCTGGTGCTGATGCTGCAGAACATGTCCGACCCCTCCTCGATCGGCCCCTCGATGTCGATCGCGCTGCTCACCACCTTCTACGGCGCCATCATGGCCAACATCATCTTCATGCCCATGGCCAACAAGCTGAAGTCGCGCAGCAAGGATGAGATCCTGATCTACGAGATCATCCTCACCGGCATCCAGTCGCTGGTCGCCGGTGAGAACCCGCGGGTGATGGAGCAGAAGCTGCACGGCTTCCTGCCGCCGAAAGATCGCGTCTCCTCCTTCGAGTAGCCCCTTCCCCCTCCATGGCCAAGCGTCAGCCCAAGCCGGCACCGGTCCCCCCGCCGAAGGATCTCTCCGCCGGGCTCTTCCTCGAACTGATGATGCAGATGCTCGCCTTCTTCATCATGCTGGTCTCGATGGCGGTGATCGTCGACGAGAAGCGTCTGGCGGCCCTCGGCTCGCTCGCCGGCACCTTCAGCCCGCTGCCGCGCGGCATGAACGTCAACAAGGGGGAGGGGCCGGGCATCCCGGTCAAGGAGATCATCAAGGGACAGACCGCCCCCAAGCGCACCGCCAAGGCGCTGACCAACATCGCCAGGGAGCTGGGTGGCAAGGGGGCCGTCCATGTCCTGCCGCTGGACAAGCGACGGGTGATGGTCCGCTTCCCCGAGCACATCGCCTTCGCCCCCGGCCAGGTGGAGTTGTCGCCCAAGGTGCTGCCCTTCATCGACAAGCTGGCCAAAGAGTTCCAACGACCGGAGATCATCTCCATCCGCATCGAAGGGCACACCGACGACACGCCGGTCAACACCGACCTCTACCCGTCGAACTGGGAGCTGTCGGCGGCGCGGGCGATGAACGTCTTCCTCCGCCTGGCCGACAAGGGGGTGCCGCGCGGGCTGATGGTGGTCGCCGGCATGGGGGACCAACATCCGATCGCCGGCCACCCCGAGCTCGACCGCCGGGTGGACATCATCCTCACCTTCCGCCCGGTGACCGACAAGGAGGCGGAGGGGGCGATCACCCACAAGACCCCCGATGCGCAGACCGCAAGCGACATGAAGCCGAAGATCAAGCCGGTGCGTATCGGGCAGTTCTGACGGCGTCGCAAGAAGCCGGCAGCCGCGGCGTCGGCGTGCGGCGCGAAAGCGGAGGTTGCAGACGCAACCGACGGTCTTGTAAGGGGATCGAAGACCGCGCTCTTCAATCCCCGTCGAGCAAAACGTCCATGGAGGGACGTCTTGCGATTCGTTCAGTTCCGATGGTTTCGCCAAAAACTTGCATCGCATGCGGCCGGGCGGCGGCGCGGCCGGCACGGAGCTAGCCGATGGCCAGACGCAGAAGGCCCCCCGAACCCGAGGTCCTGCCCGACACCGAAGGGTGGATGACCACCTTCGCCGACCTGGTCAGCCTGATGCTCACCTTCTTCATCCTGCTGCTGTCGATGTCTTCGCTCGACAAGACCGGGCTGAAGGATATCGCCAGCTTCTTCCAGAACGCGGTCTCGATCATGAATCCGGGAGCGGGTACCGAAGTGGACATCGTCCCGCCGCTGCAGCTCAACAAGAAGGCCTCGCCCGAGGAGCTGGCCCTGGCCATGCGGCAGAACGCCCATGCGGTGCTGGCCAACAGCGCGCTGCGCCACAAGGTCAAGGGCATCATCGTACGCAACAAGCTCTACCTGCGGATCAAGGATGCCGTCCTCTTCGATCCCGGCTCCGCCCGGCTCAAGCCGGAGACCAGCACGGCGCTCAAGCGGCTGGCCAAGATGCTGGTCGCCGCCCCCGGGCGGATCGAGATCAACGGCCACGCCAGTCGGGATAGCGCCGAGGCGAGCGGCCGCTACCCCGATCCCTGGAGTTTGACCCTGGCACGCGCCGCCGCAGTGTTGCATCTCTTCGAGCAGGAGGGGGTCAACCCCGCCCGCATGTCGATCGCCGGCTACGGCCCGTCGAAGCCGGTATCGACCGACGCCACCCCCTTCGGCCGGGACAAGAACCGCAGGGTGGAGATCGTGGTCTATCGGGATTGATCCTGCAGGCTGCGATCGCGTGGCGAACGGCTTCCGATCGTGCCCGGCCCCGCAAGGAGCCGGCATCGTCGAGCCGTCCGGCGGCGATCCAACATAGAACCTAAGACGTAGAGGAGTATTCGATGGCGGACGAAGAGGCTGGTGAGAAGAAGTCGGGCGGCATCCTGCCGCTGATCAACATGGTGCTGCTGGTGCTGGTGCTCGCCGTCGGCGGCTTCATCGCCTGGAAGGTGATGCAACTGGAGCAGTCGACCAGCGCGCCGGCCGGGAAGGCGCCTGCGCAGACCGAGGACACCACCCTGCCGGAGGCCGAGGCCGACAGCGAAAACCCCGACGCCCCGCCGATCTTCATCGACATGGAGGACATCACCGTCAACCTGGCCGATACCGACAACTCCCGCTTCCTGCGGGCCAAGATCAAGCTCGAGGTGCGCAACGAGGAGGCCAAGGCCAAGGTGGAGGCGGCGATGATCAAGATCAACGATCTCGTGATCACCGATTTGACCAGCAAGACCTTCAAGGAGATCCGCACCCCGCAGGGCAAATACAAGCTCAAGGAGGAGCTGGTCTACCGCATCAACCAGCTGCTCGGCGGCAAACCGGTGAAGGGGCTCTACTTCACCGAGTTCGTCTCGCAGTAGCACGGCGATGGACGAGACTCCGCGGCAACCCGGCGAGGGGCGCAAGCGCGAGGGGGCGATCCTCGAACCGGAGGAGATCGAGGCGCTGATGGCCGCGGTCGGGACCGAAGAGACGGTGGAGGCGCTCTTCTCCACACTCAAGCCGATCCCGCAGCCGGAACACGTCGAGCCCTTCACCTTCCTCTCCGACGACGAGGGCGGCCCGCAGCGCTACCCGCTCTTCGTCAACCTGCAGGAGCGTTTCGGCGAGAACATCAAGGATCTGATGTCCGATCTGTTCCAGCGCGAGATCAGCGTCGTCTTCCTCAACATGCAGCAACAGATCTACCGCGAGATCATCCGCAACGAGCGGCCGCAGGTCTTCTTCGCCTTCGAGGTGGCCGGCCTCGGCCGGATGCTGATCGGCGCCGATCTGGGGCTGGTCGTCGCCACGGTCGATGCCATGCTCGGCGGCGAGGGGGAAGTGCTCAAGGGGGGGAACCACGAGCTCACCCTCTCCCCGGTGGAGCACAAGGTCTCCGAGCGGATCGCCAACCTGATCGCCCGCCAGCTGGAGATGCTCTGGCTGCCGGTGCGGCGGATGGAGTACCGCCTGTTCAAGATCGACACCGATCCGCAGTTCCTCGCCGTCGCCGGCTCCAACGACGCCTGTTTCACCGTCGAGTTCGCCATCCAGTGGACGGAGGAGGACAAGGGGTTCATCGAGCTCCACTACCCACGCGCCTTCCTCGAGCCGATGATGGAGACGCTGCGGGCCGCGGTCAGCGAGGAGCCTGTCGCCGAGGACGAGGAGTGGAAGGAGCAGCTCGAGGAGAGCCTGCAGACCATCCCGGTGCGGGTGCAGCTCAACCTCGGCTACTGCACCATGACCGTCGGCCAGTTCCTCGCGCTCAAGGCGGGCGACTTCCTCCCTTGCACCATGCAGGAGTCGGACCCGGCCATCCTCTGCGTCGAGCGGCTGCCGCTCTTCCACGCCCGCCCCGGCGAGCGAAACGGGGTATTGGCAGCGGAGTTGCTGGACGCCATCGATCTCAGTGAAGGGGCAACACCATGAGCGACGAGTTGGAACAGGAGAAGGGCGGCATGGAGCCGGTCGCGGGCAAGCCGAACCTGGAGGCGATCATGCATGTGCCGCTGGAGGTGAGCGTCGAGCTGGCGCGCATCACCCTGCCGCTGCACAACGTCGCCCGGCTCCACCGCGGCATGGTGGTGGAGCTGGACAAGGATGCCAACGCCGAGGTGGACATCCTGGCCAACGGCATGGTCTTCGCCCGCGGCGAGGTGGTCTCCATCGACGGCAAACTGGGCGTACGGGTGATCGAGGTGGTACCGCCGAGCGAGCGAATCCGCTCCCTCGGCTGAGGGCGGGGGGCGCGGCCCGATGACGGCGCTGGTGGTGCGGTCGGTCAGCGCGCTGGCCATGGTGCTGGCGCTCTTCGCCGGCCTGGTCTGGCTGCTGCGCCGCATCCAGCACCGCGGCGGCGCCCTCTCCCGCGGCGATGCCATCCGCGTGCGGCAGCGGACCGTGATCGGCGGGCGCCATGCGCTGGTCGAGGTGGAGTACGGCGACGAACGGCTGCTGCTCGGGGTGAGCCCCGAGCGGATCACCCCCCTGGCGCGCCGCGGAAGGCCGACCTCGCCGCCTGCCGCCGGCGATCCGCCGACGAAGGCAGGGGATGCGCCGTCATGATCGGGCGCCTGCCGCTCCTGCTCGCCCTCCTGTTGCTGGCGCCACAGATCGCCGCCGCCGCCGATCTGCCCACCATCTCGCTCTCACTGGGGGAGTCGGGCGACCCCGAGGAGTGGTTCAACGGGCTGAAGATCATCGCCCTGCTCACCATCCTCACCCTCTCGCCGTCGATCCTGATCATGATGACCTCCTTCACCCGCATCCTGATCGTGCTCGGCTTCCTCCGGCAGGCGCTCGGCACCCAGCAGTCGCCGCCGGCGCAGGTGCTGGTCGGCCTGTCGCTCTTCATGACCGCCTTCATCATGATGCCGGTGTGGCACCAGATCGACAGGAACGCCCTCACCCCCTACCTCAACCGCGAGATCAGCCAGCAGGAGGCCTTCGAGCGGGCGAAGAGGCCGCTGCGCACCTTCATGCTGCGTCAGACGCGGGAGAAGGATCTGCTCCTCTTCCTCCACGCGGCCAGGCTGAAGAAGCCGAAACGGGCGGAGGAGACCCCCTTCCACGTCGTCGTGCCCGCCTTCGTCATCAGCGAGCTGCGCACCGCCTTCGAGATCGGCTTCCTGATCTACATCCCCTTCGTCGTGCTCGACATGGTGGTCGCCTCGGTGCTGATGAGCATGGGCATGATGATGCTGCCGCCGGTGATGATCTCGCTCCCCTTCAAGATCATCCTCTTCGTCCTGGTCGACGGCTGGCACCTGGTGGCCGAACAGCTGATCGACAGCTTCAAGATGGGATGACGGCTTCGCAAGAAACCATCATCGCGACCATGGAGGGTCGCGCAGATCCGAAGGTTGCGTATGCAACCGACGGATTTGTAAGGCGATCGAAGACCGCGCGCTTCGATCGCCGTCAAGCAAAAGTCCACGGACGGACTTTTTGCGATTTGATCATGGATGGACTTTTTGCGAAGTCGACATGGGCCGAGGGTTCCGCCCCTTGAAGCTGATGCTGGCGCAATGCGCCCCCCGCGTCGGCGCCGTCGCCGACAACCGCGATCTGGCCCTGCGCTGCCTGCGGGCGGCGGAAGAGAGGGGGTGCGACCTGCTGGTGCTGCCGGAGCTGGCCGTCACCGGCTACCCGCCGGAGGATCTGCTGCTGCGGCGCGACTTCCGTGCGGCGAGCCGCGCGGCGACCGCGGAGATCATCGCGGCAAGCGGCCCCTGCGCCATCCTCTTCGGCCACCCCGAGGAGGAGGACGGCCGGCTCTACAACAGCGCCACGCTCGCCTGTCGGGGTGAGGTTGTCGGCCGCTGGCGCAAGCGGGCGCTGCCCAACTACGGTGTCTTCGACGAGCGACGCTACTTCGCCGCCGCCGATGCCACCCCGCTGCCGATCTCCTGGCGCGGCATCCGGCTGCAGGCTGCGATCTGCGAGGAGATCTGGGACGACGCGGTGGCCGCCGACCTGGCCGCCGATCGGGCCGATCTGTTGGTGGTGCTCAACGCCTCCCCTTTCGAGATCGGCAAGCAGCAGCGGCGCGAGGCGCTGCTGGCCGAACGCAGCCGACGGCTGCGGCGGGCGATCTGCTACGTCAACGCCGTCGGCGGCCAGGACGAGCTGGTCTTCGACGGCGGCAGTTGCCTCTTCGACCGCACCGGCCGGCTGCGGGCCCGGGCGGAGCCGTTCGTGCCGCAGCAGTTGATCGTCTCGCTCGACCGGACCGCGACCATCGCCCCGCTGCCCGAGGCGGAGGAGCTGCTCCATCGGGCGCTGGTCACCGGCCTGCGCGACTACTGCCGGCGCAACGGCTGCGACCGGGTGGTGCTCGGCCTCTCCGGCGGCATCGACTCCGCCCTCTGCGCCGCCATCGCCTGCGATGCGCTCGGCCCGGACAACGTCCTCGGGGTGCTGCTCCCCTCGCGCTACACCAGCGACCACGCCATCCGCGACGCCGAGGCGGTGGCGCGCAACCTGGAAATGGCGTGGATCACGCTGCCGATCGGGCATCCGGTGGCGACGGTGGAAGAGGCACTCGCCCCGTTGTGGCGACGGTGGGGGTACGGCGGACCCGATGTCACCGAGGAGAACATCCAGGCGCGGATGCGCGCCCTGCTCTTGATGGCCATCGCCAACAAAACCGGTCGCATGTTGCTCTCCACCAGCAACAAGAGCGAATCCGCGGTCGGCTATACCACCCTCTACGGCGACATGGCCGGCGCCTTCGCCCCGCTGAAGGATCTCTACAAGCAGCAGGTCTACGCTCTGGCGCGCCACCTCAACCGCGCGCGGAAACGGATCCCGGCCTCCACCCTGACCAAGCCGCCCTCCGCCGAGCTGCGCCCCGACCAGCGCGATTCCGACAGCCTGCCGGAGTACGACCGGCTCGACCCCATCCTGCAGCGGCTGATCGAGCAGGACGAGGACGCCACGGCCATTGCCAGCTCAGGCTTCGATCGCGAGGATAGCGAACTGGCCGAGCGGCTGCTCCACGCCGCCGAACACAAACGGCGTCAGGCGCCGCCGGGGATCAAGGTCTCCGCCCGCGCCTTCGGCCGCGACCGCCGCTACCCGATCACCCACCAGTGGCGCGCCACCGCCCGCAAGGAGGAATCGCATGAAGAAGATTGAGGCGATCATCAAGCCGTTCAAGCTCGACGACGTCAAGGATGCGCTGGAGGATGTCGACATCCACGGCATGACCGTCACCGAGGTCAAGGGGCACGGCCGCCAGAAGGGGCACAGCGAGCTCTACCGGGGGGCGGAGTATGTGGTCGACTTCCTGCCCAAGGTGAAGATCGAGCTGGTGGTGGAGGATCCACAGGTGGAGGAGGCGGTACAGGCGATCGTCGAGGCGGCCCGCACCGGCAAGGTGGGCGACGGCAAGATCTTCGTCCTGCCGGTGGAGCAGGCGATCCGCATCCGCACCGGGGAGACCGACCGCAACGCCATCTGAACGCCATCCGACAACCCCGTCGGATCCCCTACCGGCGGCCCCCCTCCTCCAGCGCCCGCGCCACCCCATCGAGCAGCTCGTCGAAATCGATCGGCTTGGTGATGAAGCCGTCGAACCCCTCGCGCAGGATGCGCTCGCGCTCACCGACCATCACCGAGGCGGTCAGCGCCAGGATGGGAATCGAGCGGGTCGCCGCATCCGCCTTGAGCCTGCGCGTCGCCTCCACCCCATCCATCACCGGCATGCGCAGATCCATCAGGATCAGATCCGGCCGCCGCCGGGCGACGAACTCCAGCGCCTGCTGCCCATTCTCGGCCTGCGCCACCTCGTACTCCTCCAGCGTGAGCAGCTCCGCCGCCAGATCCCGATTGCTCGGCACATCGTCCACGATCAAGATCAACGCCATACCACCTCCTCCTTATCCCGAAACAACTCGTGCACACCGCCGGCCTCACCAGAAGCCGACATCCACCTTACGCGATCTTGCGGTTCAGCCGCCGCTCGAGCACGTCGATCAGCTCGCGCGGCTCCATGCCGGAGACATGGGACACTGCGGCGGTGACCACCGCGAAGGTGCCCACCACCGGGTGGCGCTGGCTCTGCAGCCGATACTGCAGCTTCTCGCGCACCCGCTCCACGCCATCCTCGTCGATACCGGTGAGCAACACGGCAAAGCGGCTCTCGCCCATGCGGATGGCCACATCGCCGCCGCGCAGCGCGCGGCGCACCTGCTCGCTCATGGTGTGCAACGCGGCGTTCAGGCTGCGGTAGCCGTACTGCTCGCTCAAGCGGCGGAAGTTGGTGATCTCCCAGCCGACCAGGCCGAAGCTGTGGCTGTAGCGCTCGGCACGGTTGCACTCCTGGGCCAGCCGCAGCCGTAGATAGCGCAGGTTGTACATGCGCACGGTGGCGTCGATCAGCTTGGCCTGCGCCGGATAGAGCAGCTCGATGCTGCGCATCTCGCGCAGCAGCTCCTTGGGCCCGACCGAGCCCTTGGCCAGCACCTTGTCCACCTCCTGACCTAAGCGCATCACCTCTTCGCGCTTGAGATCCTTGGCGGTGAAGATCATCACCGGGATGTCGGCGGTCTCAGGATGGCGCTTGAGCTGCTCGACCACCTCGAAGCCGCTCATCCCCGGCATCATCAGATCGAGGATGATCATGTCCGGCTGATGGACCCGGGCCATCTCCACCCCCTCCGGACCATCCTTGGCCAGCAGCGGCCGGTAGCCCTCGCTGGTCAGCTTCTCCTGCATGTACTCGCGCACCGACGGTTCGTCATCGACCACCAGCACCAGCGAGGTATTGGCCTGACGGGCAACCTGGAAGCTGTGGTGGGCCAGCATCTCGCCCAGCGTCTCGTCGGAGAGGCGCTTCTCGACCGAATCGATGGTGCCGAAGGAGAAGCTGGGCTCGGCCGCCGTGCCGCCGAGCAGGGTCACCGGCAGATCGCGGGTGCATTTGGCCGAACGCAGCTGCTGCAGATCGCGGTAGAGCTCCACCGGATCGTCGGGCACGCCGAGCAGGATGAGGAAGGGGTCGTAGGCGGTGGCCACCTCCTCCACCTGGGCCAGCTCGGTCTGCACCGCGTCGTAGCCGCCGTGCTGCAGGATCGCCGCCACCGCCGCCGCCCGTTCGTGGTCGCCATCGACCACCAGCACCACCGGCTTGACCTTGCCGAGCGGCGGCTCCTGCCGGCCACTCTGCTGCGGCGCCCCATCGGTTGCGTCGGGCGCGGCCTCCGCCTCCGCCTCACCCGCGGCCTGCTCCTCAATGGCGGCGCCGATCATCTCGGAGTCGCCCGCCTCCACCTCTACGGTGAAGGTGAAGGTGCTCCCCTCGCCCAGCGTGCTCTCCACCGCGATGCCGCCGCCCATCATCTCGACCAGCTTGCGGGTCAGCGACAGCCCCAGCCCGGTGCCGCCATGGCTGCGGGTCAGCCCCGCCTCGGCCTGAACGAATGGCTCGAAAATGCGCTCCTGATCCTCTTCGCTGATCCCCTCGCCGTTGTCGCTCACCCGCCCTTCGAGCAGCAGCCGCCCGTCGTGCCGCAGCAGCCGCAGCGCCACCTCGATCCGCCCGCCGTCGGGGGTGAACTTGACCGCGTTGCCCACCAGGTTGATCAGCACCTGCCGCAGCTTGCCCGGATCGGTGAAGATGCTCTGCTCCTGCTCCATGGCGCAGGAGCCGCGAAGCTCGATCGACTTCTTGTCGGCCAGCGGTCGCATCACCTCGAGCACATCCTCGAGCAGCTGCGCCGGCCGGCACGACTCGTGGTGCAGATCCATCATCCCCGACTCGATCTTGGAGAGGTCGAGCAGGTTGTTGATCACCGACAGCAGCCCCTTGCCGCTGTTGTGGATGTTCTGCACGAACTTCTTCTGCTTGGCGTTGAGCTCGCCCATGCGCGGGTTGGCGAGCAGCTCGGAGAAGCCGATGATGGCGTTGAGCGGCGTGCGCAGCTCGTGGCTGGTGTTGGCCAGGAACTGATCCTTGAACTCGTTGGCCCGGCGCAGCTCATCGTTGGCCAGCTCCAGCTCCAGCTCGTGCTGGCGCAGCTGCTCGTTGGCCCGGGTCAGCTTCTCGGTGCGCTCGCGCACCCGCTGCTCCAGCCCGGCCAGGGTGCGGCTGTTGGCCAACGCCACGCCGCAGGCGGAGTTGAGCGTGCGCAACAGCCGCTCGTCCTCCTCGGTGAAGGGGGCCCCACCCTCCTTCTCGGTCAGGTAGAGCACGCCGAGCAGCTCGTCGCCGAAGGTGATCGGCCCGCCGAGCAGGGTGCGCATCGGCGCATGCCCCTCGGGGAAGCCGGCGCTCAATGGATGGGCGGCGATGTCGTCGACGCGGACGAAGCGGCGCTCGCGCCAGAGCAGGCCGAGCAGCCCCCGCCCCTGGGGCGGGTTCCCCTCCAGCCGGGCGAGCTGCTCGGGCTCCATCCCCAACGGCACGAAGTGGCGCTCGCCGTCGAGCTGGTGGGCGATCATGGCGTAGCGGGCGCCGGTCATCTCCATGGCCAGCTCGGCCACGCGGGTGAGCAGCGCATCGCTCACCTGCTCGCCGGCAAGGGCGATCACCGCCTCGGTCAACGCCCGCTGCTGATCTAGTGTGGCGCGCAGCCGCAGCTCCGAGGCGTGGAGCGAGTCGAGCATCCGGTTGAAGCTCATCGCCAGCCGGCCGATCTCGTCGTCGCGCCGGATGGCGCTGCGGTGGCCGCGGTCGCCCACCTCCACCCGGGCGACGTCGTCGGAGAGGGCGAGCAGATCGGTGAGCACCTCGCGCCGCAGCAGCCACCAGGTGCCGACGGCGAGCAGCAACACCATGAAGAGCGCCAGCCACGCCATCCGCTCCTGCCCCTCCTCCAACACCTCGGAGGCACGCGAGTCGACCGCCAGCCGCAGCACGCCGCGGATCGGATGGCTGGTGTAGCCATGGCAGCGCAGGCAGGGCTCCTCGACATGGATCGGCAGCAGGTAGGTGATGCGGTCGCCGTCGCGCCGCAGCAGCGCGCCGCGCCGCCCGGCGGCGATGGCGGCAAAGGCCGGATCATCGATATGGCGCGGCGGGACGCCGTCGTCGGCGCGGGAGAAGCGCCGCTCTCCGATGAAGGCGTTGACCTGGTCGATGGTCTTCTGATCGCGGAAGGCCTCGGTGCCGTCGACGCGGAAGATGATCGCCGACTCGAACTCCGGCAGCGCGGCCACCCGCTTCATCCAGTCGCGGGCGATGTCGCCGTGGCCGGCGAGCATGATCGCCTTGAGGCTGGAGACCATGGTGTCGGCGGCCAGTTTGATGCGCGCCGCCTCCTGCTGCGCCACCACCCGGTGCTGGAAGAGGGAGAGGACGATCAGCGCGCCGACCAGCAGCGGTGCGAAGAGCAGCGCCAGCCTGAGCGGCAGCCGCCGGGCCAGCGTCGCCCTTCCCGATGTTCCGACCCGCTTCCCGCCGTCCGTCACCGCACCCCCTTTCCGGCCGACGGCGGCAGGCCGCCCGCCCCGTACCCGGGATGATCCCCCGCAACACGTCCGTCCACAGACCTGTTGCGGTCCGATCGGGATCTCAACCCCGCCCGGCGATCACCTCACGAATGGTACGGTCCAGCCGGTCGAAGCGGAAGGGCTTGCTCAGCACCGGAATATCGGCCAGCGCCGCGTCACGCCCCTGGAAGAGCCGCTCCTTGTCGTAGCCGGTGGCGAAGAGGATCGGCTGATCGGGCGCCACCTCGCGGATCATGGCGGCCAGCCGCAAGCCGTCGATGTGGGGCATCACCACGTCGAGCAGCACCAGATCGTACCCGCCCGCCCGGCCGCGGTAGAGCGCCCACGCCTCCTCGCCGTCGGCCGCGGTGCACACCCGGTAGCCCATCTCCTCCAGCACCTCGGCCGTACTGGCGCGTACGCCAGGGTTGTCGTCGGCCAGCAGGATCAGCGGCGCGGCGGCCATGCGCGCCTCCCCGACCGCACCCGCCTCCGCCTCCCGCGCCGGACACTCCCCTCCGGCGTCGTGGCCGACCAATGGCAGGTAGATGTGGAAGGCGGTGCCGAGGTTGCTCCGGCTCTCCACCTCGATGATGCCGCCGTGGCTCTGGACGGCGCCGTAAACCATGGAGAGGCCGAGCCCGGTCCCCTTTCCCTCCTCCTTGGTGGTGAAGAAGGGGTCGAAGATCTGATTGAGCAGCTCGGCGGGGATGCCGATGCCGTTGTCGCGCACCGTCAGATGGACGAACCAGGCCCCCTCCCCCACCCGGTGAGGATGACGGGCGCGGAAGTCGTCGTCCGGCTCGTAGCAGGCCAGCACCACCTCGATCTCCGGCCGCTCCCGCCCGGCGACGGCGTCGCGCGCGTTGTTGAGCAGGTTCATCACCACCTGCTGCAGTTGGGTGGCGTCGCCGCGGACGACCAACTGTTCGGCCGGGATGGTGTAGCGGAAGCAGACGTTCTCCGGGATGGCCACCCGGGCCAGCTTGACCGCCTCCTTGAGGAAGGAGGTGAAGGGGATCTCCTGCATCTCCACCACCCCCTTGCGGGCGAAGGCGAGCAGCTGGGCGATCATCTCGCCGGCGCGGGCGCAGATCGCCTCCATCTGGGCGATGCGGTTGTAGCAGGGATCCCGTTTGTCGATCCGGTTGGCGAGCAGGTAGAGGTTGCCCGAGAGCCCGGCGAGCATGTTGTTGAAGTCATGGGCGATGCCGCCGACCAGCGTGCCGATCGACTCCATCTTGGAGGATTGGCGCAACTGCTCCTCCAGCAACTCCTGCCGGCTGATGTCGGAGAAGACGCCGACCAGATGGGACGGCCTACCGCTGCGGTCGTAGACGGTGGTGATCGAGAGATGTTCGGGGTAGATATCGCCGTTCTTGCGCCGGTTCCACAGCTTGCCCGACCAGCGCCCCTCCTCGCGGATGGCGCGCCACATCTCGCGGTAGAAGGCGGTATCCTGCCGCCCCGACTTGAGGATCGCCGGCGTCTTGCCGATCGCCTCCTCGGCGCTGTAACCGGTCACCGTGCAGAAGGCCGGGTTGACCTGGATGATCACCCCGTTGGGGTCGGTGACGATCACCCCGTCCTGGGTGTTCTCCACCACCTCGGAGGCGAGACGCAGCCGCTCCTCCAGCTCGCTGCGGCTGAGCGACTCGCGGAAGGCCAGCCCGTAGCTCATCAGGATCTCGGAGAGGATGCGGCTGCCGGTGGTGAGCAGCGTCCGGCAGTCATGGTCGGGCAGACGCTCGCGCAGCGCGATCATGGCGCAATGGTGCATGTCGGCGATCTGCTCCGGCGGCACCCGAGCCGCCACCATCTCGCGGCCGAACTGCTGCGCCTGGTGGAGCAGCGCCTCGTCGCCGCCGGCGCTGTAATCGGTGAGCAGTGCGAGGTAGCGCTTGCGCAGGGTGTCCGGGCTCAAACCGGACCGGCCGGGCCCAGGAACCGCATGACCCATCTCCTTGATCTATAAGTATAAAATATGGGGAGGGCAGACCATACCATGAGAGAGGAGTTCGATCCCGCAGAGGCCATCGACCATCCCCGCAGGAACGGATAGCTGCCCGCGAATCGAGCGGGCCCCTCCCGTGTAGGCACCGGCGATGGCGCCCAACCACCGCCGGCATCGTTCGGGGAACGGAGGCCCCTGCTACGATTGCGCCTCGCCACCGCCTGCAAGCCCGTAACGACTCAGTGGAAGGTGAACCGCTCCCGGGTGAAGAGCCGGTCGCAGATCTCCACCACCCGCGGATCGAAGCGGCTGCCGCTCCCCTTGCGGATCTCCTCCAGCGCGGTGGCGATGTCCAGCGCCGCCCGGTAGGGGCGCTGCGAGATCATCGCCTCCACCGTGTCGGCCACCGAGATGATGCGCGACTCGAGCAGGATCTCCTCACCCGCAAGCCCCAGGGGATACCCCTTCCCGTCGAGCCGCTCGTGGTGCTGGCGGGCGATCTCGGCGATCGGCCAGGGCGAGTCGATATCCTTGAGCATGTCGTAGCTCACCTGCGGATGGGCCCGCACCAGGTCGATCTCCTCCGGCGCCAGCTTGCCCGGCCGGGCCAGCGTCTCCGGCGGCACCCGCATCATGCCGACGTCGTGCAGCGAGGCGGCCACCCGCAGCCCCTCGAGCCGATCCTCGTCCAGCCCCAGCCGCTCGGCGATGGCCACGGCCAGTTGCGCCACCCGCCGCTGATGGGCGACGGCGAGCACATCCTTGCTCTCCTGCAGGGAGTTGATCGCCTCCAGCGTGTCGCCCAGGGCATGCTTGAGCTTCCTATAGTTGCGCCGCAGCGTCTCATCGGCCTCCACCCGGGCGTGCAGTGCGCGGAAGGCGGCGCCGAAGGCGGCCATCACCTCCATCAGGAAGCGGTCGGACTCCATAGCATCGGCATCTTCCACCATGCGCAGCGCCCGCATGTGGAACATCATCGCCTCCTCCGGCGAGAGGCGGCTGCGCACCATCTCCTTGCCCATCTCGTAGGCGGCGAGCAGCGACGCCTCGCCCGGGGAGTCGAGATGGGCGCGCAACTGCGCGCCGTAGCGGGAGGCCATCTCCTCCAGCAGACGGGCGTGGGGAAGCTCCGTGCCGTGTTCGCGCACCACGATCGGCCAGAGCGCCGAACGGCGCATCCGCCTGCTCATCGCCGCGCCCCCACCGCGACGACCGGCACACCGCTGCCGTCGAGGCATGTGATCTCCACCCGCGTCCCCGCCTCGCCGCTCTCCACCGAGAAGTGGTCCGCCACCCGACGCACGCCGACCAGCCCCCCGCCGAGCAGATCGCACCGCTGGTCGGGACGGTCGTGCAGCACCCAGTCCATCTCTCCGATCCCCGGCCCGTCGTCGCTGCAGCAGATCCGGACGCCGTCGCGCCCGTCGACCTCGCACAGCTCGGCGCGGCAGTGGCCGCCGCCGGCGTGTTTGAGCACGTTCTCCGCCAGCTCGGTGGCGCACATCACCACCCGCGCCTGATCGGCCAGGTTCATCCCCACCTGCTGGGCCAGCATCCGTACCTGGCGGCGGAAGGCGATGAGATCCTCCATGCAGGAGAGCTCCAGCTCCGCATGGAGCAGAGGATTCCGCTTCCTGTTCATATCCCCACCCCGAGTAGATCGATCGCCACCGAAGCCGGGCCGGCGGCGGTCGGCACCATAGCGGCGGCGCCATAAGATGCAAACGTAAAGCCGACTCATTTTCACGGAGTTACCATGGCGCGATCCCCGGCGCGATCCCCCTTTACCCGGTGCTCCCTCTCCGCTAGCGTGGCAGGATGGAACCCTCATCCACCTGCTTCATCACCGCCGTCGACACCGACGCCGGCAAGAGCTTCCTCGCCGGGCTGCTCTACCGGGCGCTGCGCAGGCGCGGCGTGGCCGCCGCGGCGCTCAAGCCGGTGGCCTGCGGCGTGAACGGGGAAGGGGTCAACCCCGACGTGGCGCGGCTTCGCGCCCTGCAACCCGAGGCGGAGGAGATCAACTTCCACACCACCCGGGCCCCGCGGGCGCCGCTCTTCGCCGGGCCGGTGGCGCGCGGGGAGCTGCTCGACTGGTGCCGCCGGAAGACGGCGCGGCCCGGTGTCACCCTGATCGAAGGGGTGGGTGGGCTGATGGTGCCGTTGGCCGAGGGCTTCACCCAGCTCGACTGGATCCTCTCTCTGCCGAAGGCGCTCGTCGTCCTGGTGGTTCCCGCCCGCCTGGGCTGCCTGAGCCAGATGTTGACCCATCTGAGCCTGCTCGACGCCCTCGACCGCCGCCCCTGGCTGGTGGTCAACTGCATCGACCAGGACGCCCTCTCCTTCGGGAAGGAGTGCCTGCAGGCGGCCGATAGCTGGTTCCCCTGGGTGCCGGCGGAGCTGCTGCCGCCGGAGGCCGACGACTGCCCCGCCCTGACCGACCGGCTCTGCCGCCCGCCGGCCCCACCGGTTGCAACGGTCCGGCCGCGTCCCTACATACCCGGCCGTCCACCATACCAAGCGGAGGTAAATCCCACACGATGACCGAAGCGACAGAGACCAGGACCGGCGCAAAGGAGACCTTCCAGTTCCAGACCGAGGTGCGCCGCCTGCTCGATCTGATGATCCACTCGCTCTACTCCAACCGCGAGATCTTCCTGCGCGAGCTGATCTCCAACGGCTCCGACGCCGCCGACAAGCTGCGTTTCGAGGCGGCCACCGACGATTCGCTCTACGAGGGCGACGCCGACCTCCATCTGGAGATCTCCGTCGACAAGGAGGCCAAGACCATCACCGTGCGCGACAACGGCATCGGCATGGACCGCGAGGAGGTGATCGACAACATCGGCACCATCGCCCGCTCCGGCACCCGCGCCTTCTGTGAACGGCTCTCCGGCGACGCCCGCGCCGACAGCCAACTGATCGGCCAGTTCGGCGTCGGCTTCTACTCCGCCTTTCTCGTCGCTGACGAGGTGACCCTGACCACCCGCCGGGCCGGCATGGGGCACGAGCACGGAGTGCGCTGGCAGTCGCGCGGCGACGGCGACTACACCTTGGAGCGGGTGGATTGCCCCGCCCGCGGCACCGAGGTGGTGCTCCACCTGCGTGACGACGCCGCCGAGTTCCTCGACGACTACCGCCTGCGGTCGATCGTCCACAAGTATGCCGACCACATCCCCTTCCCCATCCGCATGCCACACAGCGACGAGAAGAAGCGCAAGAAGGGGGAGTGGGAGACGGTCAACCAGGCATCGGCGCTCTGGACGCGACCCAAATCGGAGCTCTCCGACGAGGAGTACCGCAACTTCTACAAGCATGTCAGCCACGGCTTCGACGAACCGCTCACTTGGTTGCATCAGCATCTGGAGGGGAAGTACGAGTACACCCTGCTCTTCTACATCCCCGAACACGCCCCCTTCGATCTGTGGCACGCCGAGGCGAAGAGCCGCGTCAAGCTCTACGTCCAGCGCGTCTTCATCATGGAGGCGGGCGAAGAGCTGCTGCCACGCTGGCTGCGCTTCGTCAGCGGGGTGATCGACTCCTCCGACCTGCCGCTCAACGTCTCGCGCGAGATCCTGCAGCAGAACCCGGCGATGGAGGCGATCAAGAGCGGCGCGACCCGGCGCATGCTGGGCCATCTGGAGACGCTGGCCGAGAAGGATCCGGAGCGCTACGCCAGGTTCTGGGGGGAGTTCGGCACCTGTCTCAAGGAGGGGGTGGTCGAGGATTTCGCCAATCGGGAGCGTATCGCCGCCCTGCTGCGCTTCTCCACCACCGAAAGCGATGAGGAGAGGGTCTCGCTGGCCGACTACATCGGCCGCATGAAGGAGGGGCAGGAGGAGATCTACTTCATCACCGCCGAGACGCTCGATGCGGCCAGACACAGCCCGCATCTGGAGATCTTCCGCAAGAAGGGGATCGAGGTGCTGCTGCTGCACGACCGCATCGACGAGTGGCTGGTGCAGCACCTGACCGAGTTCGACGGCAAGCAGCTGAAGTCGATCGCCAAGGGGGAGCTCGACCTGTCGAAGATCGCCGGCGGAGAGACGGCGGCGGAGCAGAAGGAGAAGGAGGCGCGTACCCGCGCCCTGCGCGACCGGATCAAGCAGGCGCTCGGCGACCGGGTCAAGGATGTGCGCATCAGCAACCGGCTGACCGAATCCCCCGCCTGCCTGATCTCCGATCAGTTCGACATCAGCGCCAACCTGGAGCGGATCCTCAAGCGGGCCGGGCAGAAGACGCCGGAGGTGAAACCGATCCTGGAGATCAACCCCGACCATCCGCTGATCGTCCGGCTCAACCTCCAGCTCGATCAGTGCGACATCGAGAGTTGGGCGCGGATCCTGATGGATCAGGCGATCCTCGCCGAAGGGGCGCTGCCGGAGGACCCGGCCGGCTTCGTCCGCCGCGTCAACGAGATGCTGGCCAGGTAGGAGGAGGACGCTCCCGGAACCGCCCGCCGGCCGACGACCGCGCCGCACGCCCCCCGCGTTCGACCCGACGCGGCAATACCAGGGGGAATCGCTGCACGCAAGCGGGCGATCCGCGCACTGGCGGCAGTAGGGGGCGGCGCTAGTTTTCCCGCCGCTGAGGCGGACGTCGTCCCCCGCCGTGCCGCCGACCACGCCCGCCCAAGGAGGCTTGCCGATGTTCGAACCGTCCCTCCGCGCCACGCGATGGCGCCGTTCCCTGGCCTTGGCGACGCTGGCCCTGATCACCCTCTCCTGCCCCCCGATCCACGCCGACGAACCCGGCCCCAAGGCGGTGGTGCAGCAGACGGTGCAGTCGGTGATCGAGATTCTCGATCAGCGCAGCGACAAGACGAAGCTGCGCGAGCCGGAGCGGGCGGCGATCCGCGCCATCCTCAAGGAGCGCTTCGATTTCGCCGAGATGACCCGCCGCTCCATCGGCCGCGCCTGGAAGGGGCTCGATCCGAGGCGGCGGCAGGAGTTCACCGTGCTCTTCACCCAACTGATGGAGTACACCTACGGCAACCGCCTGAGCAGCTACCACGGCCAGAAGATCGAGTACGACGATGCCGAGTTCCGGCACAAGCGGGCGCGGGTCAAGTCGCGGGTGATCGACGGCGACAAAATCACTCCGGTGGAGTACCGACTGCGCCGGCGTGGGGGGGGGTGGAGGATCTACGACGTCAAGATCGAGGGGGTGAGCCTGATCAACACCTTCCGTCGGGATTTCCGCTCCATGATCGAGCGTCGCGGCATCGATGGCCTCTATGCGGCGCTGCAGGAGAAGGTCGCAACCCTCAAGGCCAAGAGCCGCGACTGATCCGTCGCGGTGGCCCAGCGGCACCGCCGACAGACCGCCGCCGTGAAACACCTCCTCCTCTGCTGCTGGCGCATCACGCTGGCCGTGCTGTTCGTCGCCCTGCTCTTGCCGGTCGGCGCCTTCCTCTACCTCGCGCCCGACGCCGAATCGCTCCAGCCGCAGATCGAGGCGCTGGTGGCCGGAGAGACGGGGCTGGGGCTGGTGCGGCTCGGCCGCCTCTCCTGGCACTGGCGCGGGCGCCTCTGGCTCCACTCCGACGATTTCCGCATGGCCACCCAGGACCGTTCGCTGCGCTTCGACCACGCGGCGATCGACATCCGCCTCTCCCTGTTCGATCTGCTGCGCGGCGACATCACCCCCGAGCTGCTGCGCTTCACGGGGGGGACGATGCGCATCACCCCCGCCTTCCTGGAGAGCCCGCTGCTCGCCTTGCCGCCGATCCCCTACCGCTTCGACCGGCTCACCCTGCGATGGGCCGCGCCTGGGCTGCAGCACGATTTCCTCATCGACCACTTCCGCGCCGACGTAGGCGGCGGGCCGTTCGCGCTGGAGACGAAGGCGCTTACCGTCCGCGGCGTGTTGCGCGACGACCTGCTGCCGCGGCAGGCGGAGGTGGTCTGGCGCACCTTGGAGTGGCTGCCCGCGGCGTGGCGTACGCCGTGGGTCGAGGGGGACAGCCGCGGCCGCATCACCGTGCGGATGGAGGGGGAGCGCCGCTGGCGGATCGAGGGGGAGAGCGCGGGCGTCGGCGGGCCGATCGTGCTGCGACCGGGCGAAGGCCGCTACCCGACCGACCACATCGAAGGGAGGCTGTACGCCGTCGTCGACCGGAAGGGGGGGCTGCGGTCGCTGCGGCTGGAGCGGCTGCACTGGCGCCTCGGCCGACAGGAGATCCGCGCCGGGGGGGAGTGGCAGGCGGGGTTGGCCACCCTGCAGGCCCGAGCGGAACATCTGGAGATGCCGCTGGTCTGGAGCTGGCTCACGCCGCTGGGGGGGGAGCGCTGGCGCCGCTGGCTCGGTGCCATGCAGGAGGGCACGGCGCGTGACGCCACCGCCTCGATCACCCTTCCATGGCCGAATCCGCTGCGCCGTCCACCGCAATGGGAGGGGATGCGCTACCGGGTCGATGCCCGGATCGAGGAGAGCGACATCGCCCTCGGTCTGGGCGGCGCGCGGCTGACCGGAACCCGCGGCACGCTCCACCTCGATCAGAGCCGCCTCTGGGCGAACGTGGAGCATGCCACCCTCCCCCACCGGCTGGGGAGGATCAGCGGCACGGTGGTGATCCCGTGGGATCGCCTCGAGCTGGCCATCCACGGCAGCGGCACCACCGACCTGGAACGGCTCCTCCACTGGCAGGGGGTCGAAGAGCGGGTGCAGTGGCGCAACGCCGCCACCGACGCCACCTTCGACATGCGCTGGCGGGTCAACGCCCCCGAACCGAGCAACGCCCGGGTGGAGCTGCGCCCCCACGACCGCTGGCAGCTGGTCTTCGCCGGGATCGAGGCACGGATGGAGGACGGCTACCTGCTGTGGCGGCCGGGGAGCCTGACCATGCACGGGATGACCTTCCACATCGGTTCGGTGGGGGGGGAGTGCCGCGCCACCCTCGAGAAGCGGCAGGACGGATGGGCGCTGACCGACTTCCTCGCCCGCTCACGCATCGACCTCACCGACCGCCGATCGATCGCCGCCCCCTTCGTGCAGCAGCCGCGCGGCGAGCTGCAGCTTACGCTGCGCTTCGACGGCACATGGCACGGGCTGCTCGACGCCGGTGAGGCCGGCTGGAGCAACCTGCTCGGCGCGCGCAAGAGGCCGGGGGAGCCGCTCTCCATCCGCCTGGGCGAGATCCGTTTCAGCCCCGACGCCCGTGGCCGCTGGAGCGTGCGTGGCATCAGCAGCCGCGGCCCGGCGCTGCGCCTCGAACGGGCGCACATCGCCCACCGGGATGGGGCGTTGGTCATCGACCTCCCCCGGCTGCACACCAGGGCCCTCGACGGCGCCTTCCACCTCCTCCTGCCGGATGGCCGGCGCAAGCCGGCACGGCTGCGCTTCACCGTGCGGCGGCTCGAACGCGATGCGCTGCGGCCGCTGGTCGACAACTGGCGCCACCGTGCGCAGCGGCGGAGATGGCTCGCCCACGGCACCATCGACCGCTTCGGTTGGGGCGACAACCTGCGGGCGCGCGCCATCGACTTCCGCCGGGAGGCCGACGGCGACAACCGGGTGGCCATCGGCCGGCTCGACATCGAGGATGCGCAGGTGCAATCGCTGCGCGCCCGCTTCCGCCTGGCGCCGGACCACATCGACATCCGCGAGCTCCACGCATCGGTCGCCGGCCAGCGGCTGATGGTCTCCGCCCTGCTGCGCCGCCTCGGCGAGGGGCGCTGGGGCTGGTCGGGCATTGCCGCGCTCGACGGACCCTTCGGCGACCTGATGGAGCAGCTCGGCCTCTCCCGCCTCTTCGCCGGCGGCACCGTCCACGCCCTCTTCAACGGCCGCGGCCGGCTGGTGCGCCACCAGCCGTGGTGGCGCTCGCTCGAGGGGCGGCTGCGCATGCGCGTCGACGACGGCCGCATCCTCGACAGCGGTACGCTGACCCGGCTGCTGGCCGCGACCAGCCTCTTCGATCTGCCCGGCTTCATCCTCGGCGGGCGCGACGATCTCACCGGCAAGGGGATGCTCTTCCGCCACCTGCAGCTGGAGGGGAACATGGATCGGGGCACCATCCGCATCCACCGTATCGCCATGCGCGCCTCGGCGATGGACGTCGCCGGCACCGGCAGCCTCGACATCGGCCGCGACCATGCCGACGTCTATCTGGTGGCCCGCCCCCTGCAGAACCTCGACACCATCATCAACAGCATCCCACTGGTGCGCGACATCCTCGGCGGGCCGGCACACAGCCTCTTCCGTAAGGTCTACCACCTGCACGGGCCGCTCAACGACGCCCGCATCGACCCGGCGACGCCGAAGGAGGCCGGCCTGCGCTCCGCCGGGGTGATCGACACCCTGCTCAACCTGCCGACGCTCTGGTTCGGCAAACAGGCCACGCGGTGAGCGACCCGGAGAGGCTGGCCGCGCTGATCGGGCGCATCGGCCGCGGCCGCCACGGCAGCCGCGACCTGACCCGCGCGGAGGCGGCGGACGCCCTGCGCGCCCTCTTCGCGCCGGAGGCCGATCCACTGCAGCTCGGCGCCTTCCTCATCGCCCAGCGGATGAAGGGGGAGACGGCGGAAGAGCTGGCCGGATTCGTCGACGCCGCCCGTGCGACGATTGAGGGCTGCGGCACCGTCCGCCATCCCGAGGCGGTCGACCTGCCCTGCTACGCCGGCAAGCGGCGCGCCCCACCGCTGCACCTGCTCGCCGCGCTGCGGGCTGCCCGATCCGACGGCATCCCGGTGGTGATCCACGCCCCGGAGGCGATCGCCGGCCGGTTGAGCGCGGTCGCCGCACTGCGCGCGCTGGGGATCGACCCGGCCGGCTCGCTGGCCGAGGCGGATGCCATGCTGCGCACCCGCGGGATCGCGCTCCTCTCCCTCGACCGCTTCTGCCCGCCGCTCGCCCGGCTGCTCGGGCTGCGTCCCCGGCTGGGGGTGCGCAGCTTCGCCAACACCGTCGCCCGGCTGCTCAATCCGCTCGGCTGCGGCGGCCAACTCAACGGCTTCTTCCACGCCCCCTACGGCGCGCGCATGGCCGCGGCCAACCGGCTGCTCGGCCAGCCGCGGGCGCTGCTCTTCATGGGGGCGGAGGGGGAGCCGGAACTCTATGCCGACCGGCAGAAGCTGCTCCTCTGGCTGCGGGGGGAGCAGCCCGAGCAGCCGCTGCCCTGCCCCGATGCCGGCTGTCCCCCCTACCCCCGTGCGGCTGCCACCCCCGATGCGTTGCGCCACCGGCTGCAGCAACTCCATGATGGGGCCGCCCCCGACGCCCGCGAAGCGGCGGTGCTCGCGCGGATGGCCCGCGCCTTCGCCCTCGCCGCAGGAGTGGGCGGATGGGGCTGAACGAGGCGCAGTACCGGGCGGTGTACCATCGTGGCGGGCCGTTGTTGGTGCTCGCCGGCGCCGGATCGGGCAAGACGCGGGTGATCACCGAGCGGGTGGCGGCGTTGGTCGAGCGAGGGGTGGCGCACGACCGGATCACCGCCGTCACCTTCACCAACAAGGCGGCCGACGAGATGCGCCAGCGGCTGCGCGCCCGGCTGGGGGCCACCGCCGGCAGGCTGCGCATCCAGACCTTCCACGCGCTGGGGCTGGCCATCGTCCGCCAACACGCCGGGCTGGTGGGGCGGCGGGCGGGGCTGTCGGTCTTCGGCCGCTCCGAGCAGCGCACGGCGGTGCGCAGCGTGCTGCAGGAGATGGGGCTGCCCGACGACCGGACACAGCTCGATCGGGTGCTGCCCAGGCTGTCGCAGCTGAAGGGAGGCATCGCCCCGCGGGCCGATCCGGCGCTGGTCGACCTGCGCCGGCGTTACGACGCCTTGCTCATCCGGATGAACGCGGTCGATTTCGACGATCTGATCCTGCTGCCGCTGCAACTGCTGCAGCAGCACGACGAGGTGGCCGAGCTCTGGCGCATGCGCGCCAGCCACCTGCTGGTGGACGAATACCAGGACAGCAGCCGGCTGCAGTACGAACTGGTGCGCGCGCTGGCCCCGGGCGAGGCCGATCTGACCGTGGTCGGCGACGACGACCAGGCGATCTACGGCTGGCGGGGGGCCGAGGTGCGCAACCTCTTCCAGCTGGAACGGGACTATCCCACCCTCACCGTGGTGCGGCTGGAGGAGAACTACCGCTCCACCGCCGCCATCCTCCACGCCGCCAACAGCCTCATCGCCCACAACCGCGAGCGGCTGGGCAAGAAGCTGCGCAACACCCTGGGGCGCGGCAGACCGCCTCGGGTCTGGGAGTGCGACACCTCCGAGGACGAGGCCGAGCGGATCGCCGCCGACATCGCCCGGCGACACACCATCGACCGGGTGGCGTGGGAGCGCTTCTGCATCCTCTATCGGGCGGCCCATCAGTCGCGGGCGATCGAGGCGGCGCTGCGCGGCCGCGCCATCCCCTACCGGGTCAGCGGCGGCCGCTCCTTCTTCGACCACGCCGAGATCCGTGACCTGCTCGCCTGGATGCGGCTGATCGCCAACCCCGACGACGATCTCGCCTTCCTCCATGCCGCCACCCACCCGCGTCGCGGTATCGGTGCGACCAGCCTCTCCCGTCTGGGGGATCTCGCCCACCGGCTCGACACCTCCCTGCTGAAGGCGGCGCGCGACGGCCTGCTGGAGGGGCGCGTCTCCGATGCGCTGCGCGGCTTCGCCCTGCTGATCGGCGATCTTGAGCACCGCTTCCGCCGCGGCGACGCCGGAGAGGCCTTCGACCTGCTGCTCAAGGAGAGCGACCTGATCGGTGCGATCCGGGAGGCGACCGACGACGAGGAGGCATGGCGCCGCAAGGAGGGCAACATCGCCCAGTTGCGCGACTGGTGGATCGAACACGCCGAACGGAAAGGAAACCTCGTCTCCTTCATGCAGCGGATGATGCTCTTCGGCGATCGCGACGAGGCGGAGGAGGGGGCGGTGCGGTTGATGACCGTCCACGCCGCCAAGGGGCTGGAGTTCGACCATGTCTACATCGCCGGCATGGAGGAGGGGAGCTTCCCGCACAAGAACGCCGTCGCCGAGGGGAGGATCGAGGAGGAGCGGCGGCTGCTCTACGTGGCGATCACCCGTGCCCGCCACCGGCTCACCCTGAGCTGGGCTGCGCACCGCAGCACTTCCCGACGCGGAGAGGCACGGCGGCCGTCGCGCTTCCTGCAGGAGATCGACCATGAGGCACTCTGCTTCGTCGACCGCGATCCCGATTCGGAGGAGGCGGTGGCCGAGGCGGAGGCCCACATGGCCGAGATCCGCCGCCGCCTGGGGCTTGCCTGATCGATCTTCGATCCCCGTCGAGCAAAAAGCCCATGGACGGGCTTGTTGCGATTCGATCAATCTTGACGGCTTCGCAAGAAGCCGGCAACCGCGGCCAGGACGGCCGCGCAAATCCGGAGGTTGCGCATGCAACCGACGGATTTGTAAGGGGATCGAAGACCGCGCTCTTCGATCCCCGTCGAGCAAAAAGCCCATGGACGGGCTTGTTGCGATTCGATCAATCTTGACCTTTCAGCATGGAGTTTCAGAATGCGGCTGATACGGTCGCCCGCGACCGCCACACCCCGCCCGAAGGAGTCTCCGCCATGCGCCTGAACAATCGCGGTCGGTATGCCGTCTCCGCCATCCTCGAGCTGGCCGTCGACCCGGACAACCATCCGCGCAGCCTGAGTTCCATCGCCAGAAACCAGGCGATCTCCACCTCCTACCTCGAGCAGATCTTCCGTCAGTTGCGCGAGGCGGGGCTGGTCACATCGGTGCTCGGCGCCCGCGGCGGCTACAGGCTGAGCCGCGCGGCCGACAGGATCACCGTCTCCGACGTGCTGCTCGCCGTCGACGAGCAGTTGACCACCAAGGGGTGCAAGGACGACGGCATCACCCACTGCCGGCTGGAGGGCCCGTGCAACTGCCACAGGCTGTGGAGCGCGGTCGACACCCTCTTCCGCAAGGCGCTGCACAAGGTGACGCTGCAGGACGTGCTCGACGGAACCATCAACCTGCCGCAGGTCGATTGACCGACGACGGCGGCCGGTCGTCTCCCTTGCGACAGCGCTACTTCGACTACAACGCCACCTGCCCGATGCTGCCGCAGGCGATCGCCCGCTACGGCGAGGTGGCGACACAGTGCGGCGGCAACCCCTCGAGCCTGCACTGGGCCGGACGGGCGGCGCGGCGGGCGCTCGACGACGCCCGGGATGTCGTCGCCGACCATTTCGGCGTCGAGGCCGGCTCGGTGGTCTTCACCTCCGGCGGCACCGAGGCCAACAGCCTGGCCATCCAGGGGTGGCTCCACCGGCAGGCGCCCGGCACCATTGTCTCCACCATGATCGAGCACCCCTCGGTGCTGCGTCCGCTGGAGCGCTTCGCGCCGGTGGGCGACACCCCCTGGCGCCTGGTCCGGATCCGGCCGCGGCCCGACGGTGCGATCGACGCCGAAGAGATGATCGCGGCCATCGACGGATCGACGCGGCTGGTCAGCATCATGGCGGCCAACAACGAGAGCGGCGTCCTCCAGCCGGCGCTGGAGGTGGCCCGGGCCTGCCGGGCGCGCGATATCGCGGTCCATGTCGACGCCGTGCAGCTGCTCGGCAAGGTCGATGCACAGATCCTGCGGGATCTGGCCGCCGAAGCCGACTTCCTCACCTTCTCCGCCCACAAGATCGGCGGCCCCAAGGGGGTGGGCGGCCTGATCATCCGCCGCGGCCGCACGGTGGAGGAGCTGGCCCCCGGCGGAGGGCAGGAGCGCAAACGGCGATCGGGCACGGAGAACGTCCCCGGCATCTGCGCCTTCGCCGCCAGCCTCGGGGTGCTCGACTTCCCGGCGGTGGCGGCCGTACGCGACCGGTTCGAACAGCAGCTCATCCAGGCGCTGCCCGACTGCACCATCATCGGCGCCGACGCCCCGCGCCTGCCCAACACCTCGCTGTTCACCGTTCCGGGCATGGAGGGGGAGACGGTGCTGATGCAGCTCGATCTGGCCGGCTTCGCCGTCGCCTCCGGATCGGCCTGCTCCTCGGGCGCCCGTCGGCCGTCGCATGTGCTGATGGCCATGGGGCTCAAGCCGGAGGCGGCGCGCTCGGCCATCCGGGTCAGCTTCGGCCCCGAACACGACGATGCGGACGCCGACGCCCTGGTGGAGGCGCTGGTTGCGGTGCGGGAGCGACTGCAGCGCATGCGCGGCGGAGCCTGGGGGGGCAGCGGTGTTTGATCTGCAATCGCTCTACCAGCAGGTGATCGTCGACCACAACAAGAGCCCGCGCAACTTCGGCGAGCTGCATCCCTGCAGCCACGACGCCGAGGGCTACAACCCGCTCTGCGGCGATCGCATCCACCTCTACCTCGATATCGACGACCGGGGGATCATCGAGCAGGCGCGCTTCAAGGGGGAGGGGTGCGCCATCTCCACCGCCTCGGCCTCATTGATGACCGAGGCGATCGTCGGCTGCTCGATCGAGGAGTTCGCCAGCCTGTTCGACGCCTTCCACCGGATGGCCACCGCCCCGATGGAGGAGGCCCCGGATGCGCAGCGGCTGGGGAAGCTGGCCGCGTTGGCCGGCGTGCGCGCCTTCCCCAGCCGCATCAAGTGCGCCACCCTCTGCTGGCATACCGCCAGGGCGGCGATCGACGGCCGATCGAGCGCGCGGACGGAATAGATGATGGTTTCGCAAGAAACCATCATCGCGACCATGGAGGGTCGCGCAAATCGGTCGGTTGCGCATGCAACCGATGGATTTGTAAGGGGATCGAAGACCGCGCTCTTCGATCCCCGTCACGCAAAAAGTCCACGGACGGACTTTTTGCGATTCCATCATAGATGACCACGACGACCAGCAGGCAGCGGGAGCAGTGGGTGGAAGCCCGGGAGAACATCGACGCGGTGCTGATCCCGCTCGGCACGCCGGTGGTGATCCCCAAGGGGACGCGGATGCGCATCACCCAGCGGATGGGGGGCACCTGCACCGTCGAGGTCAACGGCAACCTGGCGCGGGTGGCCGGCAAGGCGGTGGCGGCGCTGGGCCTCGAGGAGGCGGAGGAGCAGAGGGAAGAGGCGACGGAGAACCAGAGCTGCGTGGTCAACGAGGCGCTGGTGCGCGAGACGCTCAAGGGCTGCTACGACCCGGAGATCCCGGTCAACATCGTCGATCTCGGGCTGGTCTACGACATCCTGGTGGTGGAGGACGACGAAGGGCGCACCGAGGTCGAGGTGACCATGACCCTGACCGCGCCGGGCTGCGGCATGGGCCCCTTCATCGTCGAGGATGTGCGCAGCCGCATCCTGGCCCTGCCCGGCGTGCACGACGCCCGTGTCGAGCTGGTCTTCGACCCGCCGTGGGATCGCTCGATGATGAGCGACGCCGCCCGGCTGCAGTTGGGGATGTTCTAGCCCATCGCCGCCGAACCCGAGCTGCTCGCCGGGGTGATGAGCGGCACCTCGGCCGACGCCATCGACGTGGCGCTGGTCGCCTTCGCCGACGGCGCCCCGCCCCTGCTGCGCCATTTCCACCAGCGGCCGATCGAGCATGAACTGCGCGCGGCGATCATCGAGCTGGCCGCCCCCGGTATCGACGAGATCGACCGCATGGGGCCCCTCGACCGGATGCTCGGCCGGGAGATCGGACGCGCCGTCCTCGCCGCCCTCGATGCGGCCGGCATCCCCGCGAAGCGGCTGCGGGCCATCGGCAGCCACGGCCAGACCATCCGCCACCGCCCGCGCCACCGCCCCCTCCCCTTCACGCTGCAGATCGGCTGCCCGGCGACCATCGCCGAGACCACCGGCATCACCACCGTCTCCCACTTCCGCCAGCGAGACATCGCCGCCGGCGGCGAGGGGGCGCCGCTGGTTCCCTTCGCCCACCGCACGCTGTTCCACCGGCCGGGCGAATGCCGCGCCGTGCTCAATCTCGGCGGCATCGCCAACATCACCCTGCTCGCCCCCAACGGCGAGATCTCCGGCTTCGACACCGGCCCGGGCAACATGGTGCTCGACCGGCTGATGGTCACCCTCTCCGACGGCCGCTACAGCTTCGACGCCGACGGGGCTCTGGCCGCGCAGGGTACGGTCTGCGCGCCGCTGCTCGACCGGCTGCTCGACCACCCCTTCTTCCGGCGGCCGCCGCCCAAATCGACCGGGCGCGAGGCCTTCGGCGACGACTTCTGCCACCGGCTGCTCGCCTGGCCGGGGCTGAGCGATGCCGACCGGCTGGCCACGGCGGCCGGGCTGACCGTGGAGAGCATCGCCCGCGCATGTGTATGGCTCGATCCACCACCCGCCCGCTGGATCGTCTGCGGCGGCGGCAGTCGCAACCGCCACCTGATGGCGCGGCTGGCCGACCGGCTGGCCCCGGCCGAGGTGGTGGAGAGCGACAGGCTGGGCATCCCGGCGCAGGCTGTGGAAGCGGTCAGCTTCGCCATCCTCGCCCGCCAGACGCTGGCCGGCCGCGCCAACTGCATCGCCGGTGTCACCGGCGCCCGCCGCTCGGTGGTCGGGGGGATGATCACCCCGGCCTGACCGGCACCGGCGTGGAGCGGCGGTCGCTTCCGCCTTGACAACCGGCGGCGGGAGCGCAAGAAGTCGGGAACAGCACGACGGGAAAGGAGGTCCGGGATGCCGATCAGCCTGAACACCCTCGCCGGCAAGGGGAGCCACGGGGCGGCGATGATGCCGATCATCCAGGGGGTCGGGCGCGCGGCGGTGGAGATTTCCTACCTGCTGCGCGGGGCGGTCTTCCGCGATGCGCTGGGAGCCGCCGGCGGCGAGAACGTCCAGGGTGAGGCACAGCAGAAAATCGACGTCCTCTCCGACGAGATCTTCCTCGACGAGATGCGCGCCACCGGCCACGTCTGCGCGGTGGGCTCCGAGGAGCGGGCGTCGCTGGAGGTGATCGGGGAGTACGCCGATGCCGACTGGATCGTGCTGGTCGACCCGCTCGACGGCTCCTCCAACCTCGACATCGACGGCCCGGTGGGCACCATCTTCTCGGTGGTGCGCCGGTCCGGCCACGCAGGCCCCCCGCAGGAGGGCGACGCCCTCCGCCCCGGACGGGAGGTGGCCGCCGCCGGCTACGTCCTCTACGGGCCGGCGACGATGCTGGTCTGTTCGGTTGGAGCGGGCGTGGATGGCTTCACCTGGCACCCCAACGACGGCCGCTTCGAGCTCAGCCACCCCGACATCCGCATCCCGTCTGGAGGGGGCTACTACTCGGTCAACGAGAGCAACGCGGAGAAGTGGCTCGACCGGATGGGAGAGCGGCTCGCCCGGATGAAGCGGGAGACCGGGCTGGGGATGCGCTACGTCGGATCCATGGTGGCCGACATCCACCGCACGCTGCTCAAGGGAGGCGTCTTCCTCTACCCGGCCGACGAGCGCAACCGCAACGGCAAGCTGCGCCTGCTCTACGAGGCGATCCCGATGGCCTTCCTGGTCGAGCAGGCCGGCGGCCGGGCGATGAGCGGCCCCGGCAGGCCGATCCTGGAGATCGAGCCGGAGGCGCTCCACCAGCGGGTACCGGTCTTCCTCGGCGCGCAGGCGGCGGTGGACGCGCTGCTGCGCGACTGACCGACCCCGCAGCCGGCTCCGAACGGAAGACGCCGCGGATGGCGGCGGAGCGGGAGTGCGGTGACCAGCCGTTGCGTTTCTATCTGGAGGCCATCGGCTGCGAGGCGACCACCGCCGCGGCCGTCGTCGCCGCCCGGAGCGCCGCAGCCGCTGCGCGGGAAGACCCAAAGCGCCCCACTCCTCCCCCCGAGCAGCTCCACGACCGGAATGAGGCGGCAGCGCGGGAGGCGCCGGCCGGAGCAGGCAAGGGGGAGCCCTCGCCGCAGTGGCGGGAGCTGGAGCGGCGGGTCGCATCCTGCCGGAGCTGCGCGCTGGCCGAGCGGCGCACGCAGACCGTCTTCGGCAGCGGCGACCCCGATGCCGAACTGCTGCTGATCGGCGAGGCGCCGGGCCGGGACGAGGATCTCCAGGGCGAGCCCTTCGTCGGCCGGGCCGGTCGGCTGCTCAACCGGATGCTGGAGGCGATCGACCTGACGCGCGAGGCGGTGCAGGTGATCAACGTGGTCAAGTGCCGCCCGCCGAACAACCGCGACCCCCGGCCGGAGGAGATCGCCGCCTGCCGCCCCTTCATCGAGGCGCAGATCCGGCTGGTGGCGCCGCGCGTGATTCTGCTGCTCGGCCGGGTCGCCGCCTGCGCCATGCTGGGAGAGCAGCGCCCGCTCTCGGTGTTGCGCCACCGCTGGCACCGGATCGAGGGGATCCCGACGCTGGTCACCTACCATCCGGCATTCCTGCTGCGCACCCCGGCGCGCAAGGCCGACGGATGGAGCGATCTGCTGCAGCTGCGCGCGCGGCTGGAGGCGGAGCGGGGTACGGCGCGCCGCTAGCCGGAGGCGCCCGTCTCCCTCCCGCCCCGCCGCCGGCGCAGCCGCCCGGCCAGCTTCCTGCTCCGCCGCCAGTGGCGCAGCACCATGATCCGCATGCCGCCGCGGCGCTCCTGACAGCGGGGGCAGGTGAGGTAGGCGAGATAGAGCGCCCCCGGCATCTTCGCCTCGGCGATCAGCGCCGACTGCATCGCCTGCACCTCCGGCTTGATCCGTCCGACGTCGCCCTTCACCACCCTGCAGCGGAGATGGAAGGGGGCAGGGAGGTTGTAGACCCCGTGGAGCGGCGAGCGCTCCTCGATCAGCGGGCAGAGGATCTGGCCGCGGAAGAGGCCGGTGCGGCTCAGGACGAAGCCGGGCCAGCGCTCGTGCAGCTCCAGCCGACGGAGGGTCTCATGCTGGTGGAAGAGGCGCGCCTCGTACCCGACCGGCATGTGCAGCAGACAGGGAAATGAGGTCTGCTGCACCAGCATCCCGCCGAGATCGACATCCCGTCCGTCCCACTCCGGCCAGGCCGGCGGGCAGCCGCACGGCAGACGCCCGCCGCCATCCTCCTCCGCGCGGCTCACGCCCGCCCGCCGGGATCGCCGCGGTAGATGTCCTTCAGCGTGAGCAGCACGTTGGCCAGGTAGATCCAGAATCCGACGGCCAGCACCGAGGCGGCGACCGAGATCACCGGCCCATAGAAGCGGTGGACCGCCGGCACCGCCTCCGGATCATGGAGCCACAACTCCCCCTCCACCGCCCCGAAGAGCATCAGGGCGATGTAGAAGGCGCCCACCCCGATCGCCGTCCACCAGAAGGAGTGCTCGGCCATCCGGTGGGAGTGGATCGGCTTGCCGGTGATCTTCGGCAACATGTAGTAGGTCACCGCCATGCCGAGGATGGTGACGCCGCCGACCAGGTTGATGTGGGCGTGGGCCAGAGGGTCGATCATGTGGCCCGGCCCGCCGTAGGGACTGCCGATGGAGTCGAGCCAGGCGCGTACCGGCGGGATCACCTGCAGCAGGCCGTGCACCGTCCCGATGAAGAAGGAGAGCACCGACATGATGAGGAACTTGACCAGATAGCGGTAGGAACCGGCGGGGTGACTGGAATCGGACATGGTGAGAAACGCTAGGGAGCCCCCTCCCGCCGCGCAACGACCGAGGCGGGGATGGCGGCGGCGCCCCGAAGGCACGGGAAGCGCTGCTGCTGCCTCCGCAGCCTCTCTTGCACCGCCCTCCTTTGCACCGCCGGCGACCGTCGGGTAGCGTGCCGGAACATGGCCGCCTCCATCCTCCTCGTCCTGCTCAGCTTCGCGCTCATGGGGGTGGGATGGCGCCTGCGCCATCGGCCACGCTGGCACGTCCCGATCATGGCGGCGGTGATGCTCTTCGATCTGCTGCTCTTCCCGCTCTGGCTCTACCGGACCCACGACTGGGGGCGTAGGCTGATCGACGAGGGGGACATCCTCTCCTTCGGGGTCTGGGCCCACTGGGGGCTGGTGCTGATGTTGCTCATCCTCTACGCGCTGCAGGCCGCCCTCGGCCGGGCGATCCTGCGCGGCGACGCGGGGCAACGCCAGCCCCACGCCCGTCAGGCGATCGGCATCCTCCTGGTGCGGCTGGCCGCCTTCGTCAGCGGCGCGATGCTGATCGTGCCCACCCCCACCTGAGGCGTGCCCCCGATGATGGATCCACCCGACCGCGCCGATGCAAACCATCGGGGTTGCAAACCACCTTCCCCCTGTACAGGATACCGCCGGCGGTGGACTCTCGCAGGGGGGGTTCACGGGTACCGAACAACGATATTATCGAGGTAATCAGGGAGGTTAGTAAGCTATGGGCGAATTCATCGAGTCGTCGGTCATGTTCCAGACCGGGGATGTTCTCAAGCTCTACGTGCTGATCTTCGGCACGCTGGCAACCATCGCCTTCATCAACTTTCGCGCCGCTTGCAAGAAGAACGAGCCCGTCGAGTAAGCGGCGCGACACGGGGCGAGGTGGAAGTGTGATGAGATTTTCAACAGCAACTGGAGGGAAGACAATGAAGGGTTTGTTTGGAATCGCCGGCGCGATCGCGGTGGCCGCGCTCGCGGCCGTGCCGACGGGGGCGCAGGCCGGCGAGAAGGCGATCGGCAACATCGATCACGGCCGGGTCATCTACCAGAACGGCAAGGGGGACGACGTTCCGGCCTGCGCCAGCTGCCACGGTGTGGACGGCCTGGGGAGCGACGACATGGGGACGCCGCGCCTCGCCTACCAGGTCGACACCTACATCCTGAAGCAGCTGGAGGATTTCGCCTCCGACCGGCGGACCGACAACACCATGTTCCAGATGAACGACATCGCCAAGGGGCTGACCCGGCAGGATCGGCGTGACGTGGCCGCCTACGTCCACTCGCTCAAGAACCCCTTCATGGGGTCGAATCTGGACGCGCTGCGCGCCAACGACGTCAAGGTGGGCGAGCCCTACAAGGGGGACATGTTGGTCAACTTCGGCGACGTCTCCCGCGGCATTCCGGCCTGCAAGAGCTGCCACTCCTTCAACGGGCGCAGCGCCGGTCGCATCTTCCCCGCCATCGGCGGACAGCGCTACACCTACCTCAAGCATGAGCTGGAGGCCTTCCGCGAAGGGGGAAAGGGATCGCGTGAGGACTCGGCCCGCTACAACGACCCGAGGGGGATGATGCGCAAGGTGGCCGCCCAACTGACCGACGACGACATCGCCAACCTGGCCGCCTTCCTCACCCTCGCCAAGCCGACGAGCGAGGGCAACCCGCGGGAGCCGAAGCGCAAGTAGTGCCTGCGACCGCCCCCGTCCCGGGGCGGAGCGCGGTGGCCGCATCACGAGACGGGGGCAGAGCGATCTGCCCCCGTTTTTTTCCGGCCTGCATCCACCCCCTTCCCCACCTCGACCCGGACGAGCAAAAAAATCCACGGACGGGCTTTTTGCGATTCGATCATGGTTGCCGGCATCGCAAGAAGCCGGCAGCCGCAGCCAGGATGGCCGCGCAAATCCGGAGGTTGCAGCCGTAACCGACGGATTTGTAAGAGGATCGAAGACCGCGCTCGTCGATCCTCATCGAGCAAGAGCCCACGGACGGGCTTTTTGCGATGCGATTCAATCATGGCAGAGCCACACCATCGCCCGCGTGCCTCGGTGATCTGGAAGCGGCAGATGCGACGCAGCGGCTATGCCATGGTCGCAGGCCTGCTGCTCCTGATCTATGCCCTGCCCGCCCTGCGCCACCTGCCCCACGACGCCCCCCTGCCCCCGTGGTTGATGGGGTTGGCGGTGCTGGGCGGGCTGGGGCTGCTGGGCGGCCTCTTCTCTCTCGTGCTCGCCCTCTTCTTCCACATGTGGCACAAGAGCAAGGGGTACGACTGATGCGTTCCTGCAACACCATCGGTGCGGCCGTCGGGGCGAGTGTCTGGAGCACACGTCCAAGGACGGACGTCTTGCGATCCAATCCCAACTGACGCGACCGTTTCCCATCGACGACGGCGCGGATCACGCCGCCCCCCCGCCGCACCGTGGCGGCCTGCCTCTGCTGTTGCTCCTCCTGCTCCCAGTCGCCATCTGGTGGCAGGAACCGGTGGCCCTTGCCGCGGATGGGTACGAGGTGGAGCTCCGACACAACCGCGCAATCCAGCAGCGGCTGCGCGCCGCTCGACGCGAACTGCAGCGCGACGACCGGCGGCTGGCCGCCCAGACCGAGAGGCTAGACCGCCAACTGCTCGCCGCCCGGCGGGAGCTCGAAGAGGCCGAGAAGGCCTACCGTCGGACGGACGGGATGGTGCGCAAGCTGCAGGCACGCCGTGCCTCCCTGCAGCGGATGGTGCAGAAGCTGCAGCGGCAGATCGCCGATGAGGCGGCCGCCGCCTGGATCCATGCCGGCCGCGGCATCTCCTGGCTCGATCTGCTCGCCGGGGTCCCGGTCGAGGAGATCCCCCACCGCAAACATATGATCGAGCTCCTGATCGCCGCCCACGAGGAGAAGAAGAACGCCCTCAAGCTGGCCATGGAGGATCTGGCAACGATCGAGCGGCGGCTGGTGGAGCGACGCAAGGAGCTACTCGCCCGCAAGCGGGACCGGGAGCAGCGGCGCGATGCGCTGCGGGCGCGCCGGGCGGAGAAGCGGCGCCTGCTGCGCGAAGTCCGGCGCAGGATGCGGGCCGGAGAGCGGCGGCTGGCGCAACTTCGGCGCCGGGAGCAGCGGCTGACCGAGCTGTTGGCCCGCGCCGACACCACCCTCACCGCCGCGATGCGCCGGCTCGCGCCCCGCTCCATCCGCCGAAGCAAGGGGCGGCTTCCCTGGCCGCTGGCCGGCCGGCTGGTGGGACGCTACGGCAGCCGCCACCCGGTCAGCGGCCGGCTGCGCGGCATCGAGATCGCACCTCGCCGCACCAGGGAGGTCCACTCCATCGCCGACGGTCAAATCAAGTTCGCCGACTGGTTCGGCGGTTTCGGCCTGACCATGGTGGTCGACTACGGCGGCGGCGTGGTGGCCATCTACGCCCACAACGACGCCCTCTACCACCAGGCCGGAGACTGGGTCGAGCAGGGCACACTGATCGCCCGGGCCGGCGCCACCGGCTGGGTGGAGCGGCCGCTGCTCTACTTCGAGCTTCGCGACCGCGGCAGGCCGGTCGATCCGTTGCGCTGGCTGCGCCGCCGGCCGTAGCACAACCAACGACGAAGGGGCATTGTTCGCGCTCTGAAGCAAATCGTCCAAGGACGGACGTTTGCGGTTTGATCGTTGATGAACACAGAAACCAACCCCCTGCTGGCCGACGACGAACTCCCCCGCTTCGGCGAGATCACCGCCGCCCACCTGCTGCCGGCGCTGGAGGAGGTGCTGCGCCGGCTGCGCCGCCGGCTGAAGCAGCTCGAGGAGGAGCCGCACCCCGACTGGCAGCGAATCATGGTGCCGCTGATGGAGATGGACGAGGCGCTCAGCCGTGTCTGGGGGCCAGCCGGCCACCTCAATGCGGTGTGCGACTCCGACGAGCTGCGCGACGCCTACGCCGAGGGGGTGAAGCGGGTCACCGCCTGGAGCTCGGAGATCGGCCAGAGCCGCCCGCTCTACCGGGCGGTCGCCCGCGTGCTGGAGCAGGCCGACGACGAGGGGCTCGACCGGGCGCAGCGCCAGGCGCTGGAACATGCGGTGCGTGACTTCCGTCTTGCCGGCGTGGCGCTCGACGACGACGCCCGGGAGCGGGTGCGCGCGATCCGGCTGCGGCTGTCGCAGTGTGCCACCGACTTCGAGAAGCACCTGCTCGACGCCACCCGCGCCTTCGCCCTCCACATCGACGACGAGGAGCAGCTGCGCGGCCTGCCCGAGCCGCTGCGCGAGGCGGCCGCCGCCCGGGCGCGCGACGACGGGGAGGAAGGGTGGAAGATCACCCTCGATCTCCCCTCCTACCTCCCCTTCATGCAATACGCCGAGACGCGCGCGCTGCGCGAGCGGCTCTACCGCGCCTATGTCACCCGGGGGAGCCATGGCGACTGCGACAACCGGCCGCTGATCGACGAGATCCTGCGGCTGCGCCACGAACTGGCCGGGCTGCTCGGATTCGCCCACTACGCCGACTGCTCGCTCGCGCGCAAGATGGCCGAATCGGTGGAAGAGGTGGAGCAGTTCCTCACCGATCTGGCCGCCCGTGCCCGGCCGGTGGCCGAAGCGGAGTGGGAGGAGCTGCAGCACTTCGCCCGCGAGGAACTCGACCTGCCGAAGCTTGCAGCGTGGGACATCCCCTTCGCATCGGAACGGCTGCGGCGCAGCCGCTACCGGATCGACCCGCAACAGCTGCGCCCGTGGTTTCCGCAGCCGCGCGTGCTCGCCGGGCTCTTTGCCATCGCCGAGCGGCTCTACGGCATCACCATCCGCGAGGGCGAGGCGCCGAAGTGGCACGAGGATGTGCAGTTTTTCGACATCTTCGATAAGAGCGGCGCGCCCATCGCCGGCTTCTGGCTCGACCCCTACGCCCGGCCGCACAAGCGCGGCGGCGCATGGATGGACGAGTGCCGGGTGCGCTGGCGCCGCCCCGACGGCACCCTGCAGCGGCCGATCGCCTACCTGGTGTGCAACTTCGACCGCCCGGTCGGCGACCGCCCGGCGCTGATGACCCACGAGGAGGTGGTCACCCTCTTCCACGAGTTCGGCCACGGCCTGCACCACATGCTGACCGAGGTCGATGTGCGGCCGGTCTCCGGCATCAACGGCGTGCCGTGGGACGTCGTCGAGCTGCCCAGCCAATTCATGGAGCACTTCTGCTGGCAGCGCGAGGGGCTGGAGCTGATCTCCGGCCACATCGACCACGGCAGGCCGCTGCCCGAGGAGCTGCGCGCCCGGCTGCTCGCCGCGCGCCACTTCCAGAGCGGGCTGCAGACGCTGCGCCAGATCGAGTTCGCCCTGTTCGACCTGCGGCTGCACGCAGGCTTCCTGCCCGACGGCCCCGACAGCGTCCACGCGCTGCTCGAGCAGGTGCGCGAAGAGGTGGCGGTGATCCGCCCGCCGCGTTTCAACCGCTTCGAGTGCAGCTTCTCCCACATCTTCGCCGGGGGCTACGCCGCCGGCTACTACAGCTACAAGTGGGCCGAGCTGCTCGCCGCCGACGCCTTCGACGCCTTCGA
>RFFX01000051.1 GCA_003696765.1 Zetaproteobacteria bacterium
CGCGGTGCGATCCTGCTCCAGGATGGCGTCGAGGATGGAGTCGGAGATGCGGTCGGCCACCTTGTCCGGGTGTCCCTCGGAGACCGATTCGCTGGTGAAGACGAAGTTTCGTGCCATTCTGTTCTTTTTCGATCGCAAAACGTCCATCCATGGACGTCTTGCTTGACGGGGATCGAAGAGCGCGGTCGTCACGGACACCATCCGGCAGGGCCGATCCCGCCTGCACGCTCCCCAAGCGGCGAGGCGCGAACCGTAGCCGGTTGCGTATGGGGAAACAAATGGCGGAGGATCGCCGCCGTGAAGGGCTGTGCCTTCATGGAGGGAGGTACGGCGGGCATGCACGATGTTGTTGATCACCAAGGCGATCGCCCGGTTGCTGCTGCCCCCGGGCGGCGTGCTGCTGATGGCTGCAGCCGGCATGGCCACGCTGCGCCGCCGGCAGGGACGGCTGCTGCTGGCCGCCTCGCTGCTGCTGCTCGCCCTGCTTTCGCTGCGTCCGGTCGCCGATCTGCTGCTCATCCCGCTGGAGCAGCGCTATCCTCCGCTGAGCCACTGGAGCCCCCGCCCCGGAGACGCCGTCGTCGTTCTCGGCGGCGGGGTCCATGCCCGGGCGCCGGAGTACGCCGGGCGCGATGCCCCCTCCGATGCCACCTTGCAGCGTATCGCCTTCGCGCTCCATCTGACGGCCGGAAGGGGAAGGGTGCCGCTCTGGACGAGCGGGGGGGCGGTGTTGCACGAGGGGGAGCAGGAGACGGAGGGGGCGGTCATGCGCCGCTGGCTGGTGGCCCGCGGCCTCCCTCCCGACCGCGTCCACGCCGAGGAGGGCTCGGCCAACACCTGGCAGAACGCTCTGCTGCTCGGCCCCGCATTGCGCGCCGCCGGTGTGCGCAGGGTGGTGCTGGTGACCACCGCCTGGCACATGCCGCGCGCCGTCTGGTGCTTCCGTCGGCTGGGGATGGTCGTCCTTCCCGCCCCGTGCGACTATAGTTCGTCGCAGCAGTCCTACACGCCGCTCGACTGGCTGCCCGACGCCGACGCCCTCGACGACTCGGTCCGGGCGCTGCACGAGTACCTCGGGCTGCTCTACTACCGGCTGCGCTACGGCGGCTGAGATCCGGGAGGCGATGCTCTTGTCCGAAAAACCGTGGGGCGGTCGTTTCCGCGCCGCCACCGACCGGCTGGTCGAACAGTTCAACGCCTCGATCGACATCGACCGGCGTATGGCGATGGAGGATCTCCAGGGATCGAAGGCGCACGCCCGTATGCTGGCCCTCTGCGGCATCCTCAGCAGGGAGGAGTGCGCCGCCATCCTCCAGGGGCTGGAAGAGATCGGCGAGGAGATCCGCAGCGGCTCCTTCCCTTTCTCGCAGGCGCTGGAAGACATCCATATGAACATCGAGCAGCGGCTGACCGAGCGGATCGGCGACGCCGGCAAGAAGCTCCACACTGCACGCAGCCGCAACGATCAGGTGGCCACCGACATGCGCCTCTATCTGCGCCGCCGCGCCACGGAGATCGAGGCATGGATCACCCGGCTGCAGCAGGCGCTGGTCGCCCGGGCCGAGGAGCACGCCGACACCGTCATGCCCGGCTTCACCCATCTGCAGAGCGCGCAACCGGTCACCTTCGGCCACCACCTGCTCGCCTGGGTGGAGATGCTGGAGCGGGATCGCGGCCGCTTCGCCGACGCCCGCCGGCGGATGAACCACTCGCCGCTGGGCAGCGCGGCGCTGGCCGGCACCACCTTCCCCATCGACCGCGCCATGACCGCCCGCGCGCTCGGCTTCGACGGACCGTGCCGCAACTCGCTCGACGCCGTCTCGGACCGCGACTTCGTCATCGAGCTGCTCGCTGCCGCCGCCCTCTGCGCCGTCCATCTCTCGCGCATCTGCGAGGAGCTCATCCTCTGGATGAGCGCCCAGTTCCACTTCATCGAACTTCCTGACGAATACTGCACGGGCTCCTCGATCATGCCGCAGAAGAAGAACCCCGACATGCCCGAGCTGATCCGGGGCAAGAGCGGCCGCATCATCGGTGGTCTGATGGCCATGCTGACCACGATGAAGGGGCTGCCGCTGGCCTACAACAAGGATATGCAGGAGGACAAGGCGCCCATCTTCGACGCGCTCGACCAGCTGGAGGGGGCGCTCACCATCCTCGCCGCCATGGTGCCGGGGATGCGCCCCGACCGGCGGCGGATGCGGGAGGCCGCCGCAGCCGGCTTCGCCACGGCGACCGATCTGGCCGACCGGCTGGTGCGCGCGGGGGTTCCCTTCCGCACCGCCCACCGGATCGTCGGGGAGGCGGTGGCCTGGTGCGAGGCGCACGGTTGCGAGCTGCACGAGATGGATGAGGCGGCCTGCCAGGTGATCGACCCGTCGCTCCACGCGGAGATGGTCTCCGACCTCTCGGTCGAGGGGTGTGTGGCCGCGCGCAACCATTTCGGTGGAACGGCGCCGGAGCAGGTGCGTCACCAGTGCGCCTGGTGGCGCACACGGTGGGAGGAAGAGGAGGCAACGACAACGTGAAGCGGAATCGTCGTATTATTGCGGTAGGAGTGGTGCTGCTCCTGCTGTTTGCGGCCGGCTGTGGCCGCAAACAGCCGCCGCAGCCGCTGAGTGCGTCGACCCCGCCGCCCAGGATCGCGGCGCTGCACCACGAGGTGAGCAAGAACGCCCTGCGCCTGAGGTTGCGTCTGGCCGGCGCCGGTGGGGTGCTGGGCTACCAGATCGACCGCGCCCGGATCGATCCGATCTGTCGTTGCCGGAGCGAATGGCGGCGCGACTACGAGTTCGCCCCGCGGCCGGGCATGGAGGGGGAGGAGCTGGTCCACGTCATTCCCGTCCGCCTGCCCGATGTCGAGTTCCTCTATCGGGTCCGGGCGATCGATGCGCTCGGACGGCTCGGCCCGTGGAGCGCGCCGATGCACATCCGCTGGGTGCGGGAGCGGTGAGAACCGAAAGTCGTTGGCGAAGAGGTTCGTGGACGGACTTTTTGCGATTCCATCATTGATGGTTTCGCAAGAAACCATCACCGCGGCCACGGACGGCCGCGCAAATCCGGAGGTTGCAGACGCAACCAACGGATTTGTAAGGGGATCGAAGACCGCGCTCTTCGATCCCCGTCGAGCAAA
>RFFX01000052.1 GCA_003696765.1 Zetaproteobacteria bacterium
TGCGGATGCAAGCGACGGTTTTGTAAGGGGATCGAAGACCGCGCTCTTCGATCCCCGTCAAGCAAAAAGTCCATGGACGGACTTTTTGCGCTGGAAACATGAATAGAAAAGTTATGTTGGGGGTTGCGCTGGCTCTGGCCGCCGGGCTGGGCGCAGGCTGGCTGCTCTTTGGTGGCGCGCATGGCGGGGATGATGGCGGCGGTGCACCTGCGGTAGCGGCCGGGGATGGCCCCTGCGCAGGGGGCAAGCCACCGCTCTTCTGGCGCAATCCGATGAATCCCTCGGTGACCAGCCCGACCTTCCAGAAGGACTCGATGGGCATGGATTATATCCCGGTCTGCGCGGAAGAGTCCTCCGGCGGGGGCAGGGCGCCGGCTGGTACGGTGAAGATCGATCCGACGGTGGAGCAGAACATCGGTGTGCGGCTGGCACCGGTGGTGCGCAAGGAGGTGTCGCGCACGATCACCACCGTCGGCCGCGTCACCTATGACGAGACCAGGCTGGTCACGCTCCATCCCAAGGTCGAGGGGTGGGTGGAGAGGCTCTTCGTCGACAAGACCGGAGCGCAGGTGCAGCAGGGGACGATGCTGCTCTCCTACTACGCGCCGCAACTGGTGGCGACCGAGCAGGAGTATCTGCTGGCGCTGGCCAACTGGCGGCAGTTGAAGAGCAGCCCCTATGCCGACATCCGCGACGGCGCCAGGCGGCTGCTTGCGTCGTCACTGGAGCGGCTCCGTTTCTTCGATGTGCCCGAGCACCAGATCCGGGCGTTGGAGCGGACGCATCGGGTGCGCAAGAACCTGCACATCCACTCTCCAGCCGCCGGCGTGGTCACGAAGATCGGTGTGCGCGAAGGGGCGCATGTGACGCCGAAGAGCGAGCTCTACCAGATCGCCGACCTCTCCCGGGTCTGGGTACTGGCCGATCTCTACCAGTACGAGATCGGCTGGGTGCGCAAGGGCGACCGGGCGGAGCTGACCGTCGCCTCGTTGCCCGGGCGGAAGTTCACCGGTCGCATCAGCTACATCTACCCCTATCTCGATGCCAGGACCCGGACCAACAAGGTGCGGCTCGAGTTCGACAACGCCGACGGGTTGCTCAAGCCGGAGATGTTCGGTGATGTGCGGATCGTTGCCAGCCGCAGGAAGACGGGGCTGTTCGTGCCGCGTGCGGCGGTGCTGATCACCGGCAAGGGGGCGCACCTCTTCGTGCAGCGCGCCCCGGGGCGGTTCGAGCCGCGTTCGGTGGAGACCGGTGCCCGCGTGGACGGGATGATCGAGATCCGCTCCGGCGTGCAGGACGGCGAGCTGGTGGTGACCAGCGGCCAGTTTCTGATCGATTCCGAGTCCTCGATTCGTGAAGCCGCGGCCAAGATGGTGGCACCGAAGCAACCGGATACCGGCGGCATGAGCATGGAGGGCATGAGCATGGAGGGGATGAAGATGACCCCGTCCAAGGGCTCCGGGATGAAGACGGGCGGCAAGCCGATGGATGGCTCCCGATGAGCGGGGTGGCTGCGCGCGCTGCGATGCGGGGGAGGCTCTGATGATCGGCAACATCATCGACGCCAGTCTGAAGAACAGGCTGATGGTGCTGATCTTCAGCGCGGTGCTGGTTGCCGCAGGCCTGTTCGCGGTCAGGAATATCAAGCTCGATGCCATTCCCGATCTCTCCGATGTGCAGGTGATCGTCTTCACCAACTATGCCGGTCAGGCGCCGCAGGTGGTCGAAGATCAGGTGACCTATCCGCTGACCACGGCGATGCTGGCCGTGCCCCATGCCAAGGTGGTGCGCGGCTACTCCTTCTTCGGCTTCTCGGTGGTCTACATCATCTTCGAGGACGGCACGGACATCTACTGGGCACGCAGTCGTGTGCTCGAATACCTGAACTATGTCGCGGGACGCCTGCCGCAGGGGGTGACCCCGACCCTCGGCCCGGACGCCACCGGTGTGGGCTGGGTCTACGAGTACGCGCTGGTCGATCGAAGCGGCAGGCACGATCTGGCCGAGCTGCGCTCGATTCAGGACTGGTACATGCGTTATGCGTTGCAGACGGTGCCGGGCGTGGCCGAGGTGGCATCCGTCGGTGGTTTTGTGAAGCAGTATCAGGTCGAGGTCGACCCGAACGCGCTGGCCGAATACGGCATCCCGCTCTCGCGCGTGAAGCATGCCATCCGGCGCTCGAACAACGATGTCGGCGGTCGTCTGATCGAGATGGGCGAGACCGAGTTCATGGTGCGCGGCAAGGGATACATCAAGGAGATCGCTGATCTGGAAACCATCCCGGTTGGTGTGGACGACAAGGGGACACCGATCCTGCTGCGCGATGTGGCGCAGATCCATCTCGGCCCGGAGCTCAGGCGCGGCCTGGTCGATCTCGATGGCGAGGGCGAGGTGGCCGGCGGGGTGATCGTCATGCGCTATGGTGAGAACGCGCTGACCACCATCGAGGCGGTGCGTGCGAAGCTTGCCGAGCTCAAAGCGGGTCTGCCGAAGGGGGTGGAGATCGTGCCGGTCTACGATCGCGGCGGGCTGATCGAACGGGCGGTGGAGAACCTGAAGGGGAAGCTCATCGAGGAGTTTCTGGTGATTTCCCTGGTCTGCGTGCTCTTTCTGATGCATGCGAGAAGCGCGCTGGTGGCGATCGTGACATTGCCGCTTGGGGTGTTGATCGCCTTTCTGTTGATGCACTGGCAGGGGCTGGCGGCGAACATCATGAGTCTGGGCGGGATTGCCATCACGCTGGGTGCGATGGTCGATGGCGCCATCGTGCTGATCGAGAACGCCCACAAGCATCTGGAGCAGGAGGAGGATGCCAGGGGGCGGCCGTTGCGGGGGGGCGAGCGCTGGGCCGCCGTGGGCCGTGCCGCGCGCGAGGTGGGGCCGGCGCTCTTCTTCAGCCTGCTGATCATCACCGTCTCCTACATGGCCATCTTCACGCTGGAGGCGCAGGAGGGTCGGCTGTTCAAGCCGCTGGCCTTCACCGCCACCTACGCGATGCTCGGCTCGGCGGTGCTGGCGGTGACACTGGTGCCGCTGTTGATGGGCTGGTTCATCCGCGGCAAGGTGATGCCGGAGGAGAAGAACCCGGTCAACCGGGCGCTGCAGTGGATGCATACGCCGGTGCTGGCGGCGGCGTTGCGGCATCGCTGGGTGACGCTGTTGATCGCGCTGGGGCTGCTTGCGTCGATGGCTGTTCCGATGAGCAGGATCGGCTCCGAGTTCATGCCGCCGCTCGATGAGGGGGACATCCTCTACATGCCGACCACCTTCCCCGGGATTTCGATCACCAAGGCGAAGGAGCTGCTGCAGCAGACCGACAGGATCCTCACATCCTTCCCCGAGGTGGCCTCGGTCTTCGGTAAGGTGGGGCGCGCGGAGACCGCCACCGATGCGGCGCCGTTGTCGATGATCGAGACCATCGTGCGGCTCAAACCGAGGAAGGAGTGGCCCGATCCCGACAAGCCCACCAAGGCGCTGATGCGGGAGATGGACGTGGCGATCAAGTTCCCCGGTATGGCCAATGCCTGGACCTATCCGATCAAGACGCGCATCGACATGCTCTCCACCGGCATCAAGACGCCGATCGGGATCAAGGTGTCGGGCCCGGATCTCAATGTACTGCAGCAGGTGGGCAAGTCGATCGAGCAGGTGGTCAAGCAGCTGCCGGAGACCACCTCGGCGTTCAGTGACCGGGCCGCCGGCGGCTACTATCTGGATATCGACATCCATCGCGCGCAGGCCGCCCGCTATGGATTGACCGTCGGGGATGTCGAGGAGGTGGTCGCGTCGGCCATCGGCGGAATGAATGTGACGCAGACGGTGGAGGGGCTGGAGCGTTACCCGGTCAACCTGCGCTACCCGCGCGATTTCCGCAGCGACCCGGATGCGCTCAAGCGGGTGTTGATTCCCACCCCGACCGGGGCGCAGATCCCGCTGGCCGAGGTGGCCGATATCGCCATCCGGCGCGGGCCGCCAGCGATCAAGAGCGAGAACGCGCGTCTCTCCGCCTGGGTCTATGTCGATATCTCGACCTCGGATATCGGCGGCTATGTCGCCAAGGCAAAGCAGGTCATTCATGACCGGGTGAAGCTTCCGCCCGGCTATACGCTGGAGTGGTCCGGCCAGTTCGAGTACATGGAGCGCGCGGCGGCGAAGATGCGGATCGTGATTCCGGCGACGCTGCTGCTGATCTTCCTGTTGCTCTACTTCAACTTCGGCAACCTGACCGCACCCGTGGTGGTGATGTTGTCGGTGCCGTTCGCGTTGATCGGCGGCTTCTGGCTGGTCTGGTGGCTGGGATTCAATCTGAGCGTGGCGGTGGCGGTCGGCTTCATCGCCCTGGCCGGTGTGGCGGCCGAGATCGGGGTGCTGGTGCTGACCTTCATCGATCAGGAGGTGGCCGTGCAACGAGAGGCGGCCGGCGGACGGCTGGATTCCGTACTGCTGCGTGCCGCTGTGCAACGGGGTGTGGCCAAGCGGGTACGGCCGATCGCCATGACGGCGACAGCGGTGATTGCGGGGCTGGTGCCGATCATGTTCGGCGGTGGTACCGGCAGCGATGTCATGCAGCGCATCGCAGCACCCATGATCGGCGGCATGGTGACCACCACCCTGCTCTGTTTGATCGTGCTGCCGGTGGTGTATGGTGCGCTGCTGCAGCGGCAGGAGCGTAAAGGTTTCCTGGGACGACGGCAGGTGGCTGGAAGGAGCAAGGTATGAGTACGGAACAGTTTCGGGATCCCGTTTGCGGCATGGAAGTACATGAACACAGCGAACACGCGCGCACCTTCCGCGGCGCCGGGTTCCGCTTCTGCAGCGCGCACTGTCTGGAACGATTCAACGAAAATCCCAACGACTATCTGGGCGAGTACGTGTTCATCGATCCTGTCTGCGGCATGAAGGTGCCGGCCCATTCGACCAACCGGGTCGAGCACCGGGGTCACACCTACTACTTCTGCTCCGAACACTGCATAGAAAAGTTCCAGGCCGATCCGGGGGGCTTTGAAGGCAAGGACCGGCCCGAAGCCCATGCAAACGAAGCCAGGCCGCAGGCGGCGGCCGATCCCGATGCCCTCTATTTCTGCCCGATGTGTCCGGGTCAGGAGCAGCAAGGGCCGGGCATCTGCAAGGTCTGCGGCATGGCGCTGGAGCCGATGGCCACCCCTGATCCCGGGTCGGCGGCGGCGACGGAGAACCCGGAGCTGCTGGAGATGACACGCCGGCTCAAGGTGAGCGCAGCACTCTCCCTGCCGCTCTTCGCGCTGGCGATGGTTGCCGACCTCGCCCCGGCGGCGCTCCCCTCCGGCGTGACGGAGCCGGTGGTGCAGTGGGTCGAGTTTGTGCTGGCTACGCCGGTGGTGCTCTGGGGTGGCCGCCCTTTCTTCGAGCGTTGTTACCGGTCGCTGGTCGGCTGGCACCTGAACAAGTTTACCCTGGTGGGGTTGGGCGTAGGGGTCGCCTGGGGGTACAGCATGGTGGCGCTGCTGCTGCCGGAGCTGTTCCCGCCGTTGATGCGGTCGCCGGAGGGGACGGTCCCGGTCTATTTCGAGGCCAGCGCGATGATCACCACGCTGGTGCTGCTCGGGCAGGTGCTGGAGCTGCGCGCCCGTTCGCGCACCAACGAGGCGATCACGCTGCTGCTCGGTCTGCGTCCGAATACGGCGCGGCGGGTGGCCGCCGACGGTTCGGAGGCCGATGTGCCGCTGGATCGGGTTCAGGTCGGTGATCTGCTGCGCGTCCGTCCCGGGGAGAAGGTGCCGGTCGATGGCGTGGTGGTCGAGGGCGAGAGCCGTGTGGACGAGTCGATGGTCACCGGTGAGCCGGTGCCGGTGCGCAAACAGCCGGACGATGCATTGATCGGCGGTACGGTCAACGGCAACGGCAGCCTGTTGATGCGTGCCGGCAAGGTCGGCGGCGACACGCTGCTCGCCCGCATCGTGGCCATGGTGGCCGAGGCGCAGCGCTCGCGCGCGCCGATCCAGCGGCTGGCCGATACCGTGGCCGGCTGGTTCGTGCCTGCGGTGGTGGCGGTGGCGGTGATCGCCTTTGCCGCCTGGATGGCGGTCGGTCCGGAGCCGAAGCTGGCCCATGCGCTGGTCAACGCGGTGGCGGTGTTGATCATCGCCTGCCCCTGCGCGCTGGGGCTGGCCACACCGATCTCGATCATGGTCGCCACCGGCCGTGGGGCGACGGCCGGCGTGCTGATCAGGAACGCCGAGGCACTGGAGTTGATGGAGCAGGTGGATACGGTGGTGGTGGACAAGACCGGCACCCTGACCGAAGGGCGGCCGGCTCTGACCAGCCTGGTTCCATCGTCGGGCGTCAGCGAGGCGGAGCTGCTGCGGCTGGCGGCCGCACTGGAGCGCGCCAGCGAACATCCA
>RFFX01000053.1 GCA_003696765.1 Zetaproteobacteria bacterium
CGTTCTGCGATGACGGCAGCATCCCCGTTGCTTGTTCTCTTCGTCTGTCTGAGCGCCGCCGTGCTGCTGGTGCCGCTGGCCGGGCGGCTCGGTCTGGGGTCGGTGCTCGGCTACCTGATCGGCGGCATCCTCATCGGTCCGTGGGGGTTGGCGCTGGTCACCGACGGGCAGGCGATGCTGGAGATCTCCGAGTTCGGCGTGGTGCTGCTGCTCTTTCTCGTCGGGCTGGAGCTCAGCCCCGGCCGGCTGTGGGCGTTGCGCCGGCCGATTTTCGGGGCGGGGACGATGCAGCTTCTGCTCTCTGCGCTACCCCTCTTCGGACTGTTGTGGACGGTGGTCGCGCTCCCCTGGCGGGGGGCGCTGGTCGGCGCCTTCGCGCTTGCCCTCTCCTCGACGGCGATGGCGCTGCAGATCATGCAGGAGCGTACGCTCACCGCCACACCGGCGGGGCGCAGCGGCTTTGCCATCCTCCTCTTCCAGGATCTGGCGGTGATCCCGTTGATGGCCCTGCTGCCGTTGCTCGCTCCGGGCGGCGGGGAGGGCACCCCCCACGGGGAGGGGGTGCGGGCGGCGGAGGCGGTCGCCGCCGTGCTGGCCCTTGTCGGGACGGGCCATTTCGCGCTGCGGCCGGTGTTGCGCTTCATCGCCGCCACCGGGATCCACGAGATCTTCGTCGCCTTCGCCCTCTTCCTGGTGATCGGCATCGCCCTGTTGATGGAGGCGGTCGGCCTCTCGATGGCCCTGGGAAGTTTCATCGCCGGCGTGCTTCTGGCCGACTCCGAATACCGCCATGCGCTGGAGACGGTGATCGAGCCGTTCAAGGGGCTGTTGATGGGGATCTTCTTCATCGCCGTGGGGATGGGGATCGATTTCGGGCTGTTGCGCAGCCACGCCGGTATGGTGGTCTCGATCGTGGCGGCGCTGGTCACGATCAAGGCGGCGGTGCTCTGGTGGGTCGGCCGGGTCGGAGGGGTGCCCGCCCCCCAGCGCCCCTTCTTCTCCATCGTGCTGTCGCAGGGCGGGGAGTTCGCCTTCGTGCTGCTCTCGTTCGCCTCCGCCGACGCGATCGTGACGCCGGAGGCGGTCCGTCTGCTGGTGTTGGTGGTGGCGCTCTCCATGATGACCACGCCGCTGCTGTTGCTGCTGCACGATCGACTGCTCGCGCCCAGGCTCGCCACCGCCGTTCCCGGGCCGGATCGGTGCGACATCGATCATGAGGAGCGCCCGGTGGTGATCGCCGGCTTCGGCCGTTTCGGCGAGGTGGTCGGCCGGCTGCTGATGGCCCACAACATCGGGGTGACCCTGCTCGATCACGACCCGGACCGGATCGAGCGTAGCCGCGAGTACGGCTTCAAGGTCTTCTTCGGCAGTGCCGCCCGGCTCGATCTGCTGCGCGCCGCCGGGCTGGAGCGGGCCAGGGTGCTGGTGATCGCCATCGACGATCCCGCGCGGTCGGTGAAGGTGGCTCGGCTGGTGCGCCAGTACTTTCCACACGTGCGCATCGTCGCTCGGGCGCGGGAGATGCGGCACCTCTTCTCCTTCAGGGAGCTCGGCGTGCGCTACGCCTACCGCGAGTGCTTCGACGGCGCCATCCGCGCCGCCCGAGGCGCCATGGAGGCGCTCGGCATGGAGCGGGAGGAGATCGAAGGGGCGATCCGCCGCTTTCTCGACTACGACCGTCAAGTTCTTGACACCATGTATGCGGTGCGCAACGAGGGTGAGGCGGCGCTGGCCAGGGCGAGCATGGAGTTGCGGGAGCGGTTCCATGCCATGGAGAAGGAGGCGAAGCGCGCCTCCGGTCGTGCGCGGATGCGTTGACAACGCCGTGGCAGGCGCCATCGTTGATGGCATCGCAGAACGCCGGCATCGATGCCGGTCCGATCGGGCATTGGAGAGGTGGAGCGTGGCCAGGATGCATCTGCTCCTCGTGGGACGTGACGGGGAATCAACCCATGCGATGGTGGGGGAGCTGCAGCAGGCGGGCCACTACGTGACCCGGGCGGGAGGGGTGTTGCAGGCGCGGGAGCTGTTTGGTCAGGGGCGCTTCGACGCGGCGCTGATCCACACCGACCTGCCCGACGGCGAGGGGCTCGCGCTGCTCGGGTGGATCGGCAGGGAGCATCCCGACACCGCCTGCATCCTCTGCAGCGACGACCGCGATCCGACGCTGCCGGTGGAGGCCTTCCGCGCCGGGGCGGCCGATTTCCTCCACATCCCGCCGCTTCCCGGCCAGGTGGCCGCCCGGCTCGCCGCCCTCCCCGCCGCGGGCGCAGCCCACCGGGCGGTGCCGGAGTCGGGCGGGCGTCGTGCGGGAGGAGAGGGGGCGGCCCCTCCAGGCGGGGCGGTGGAGCTGATCGGGGAGTCGCCGGCCATCGTCAAGCTGCGGGGGATGATCGAACGGTTGCACGATGCCGACAGCACGGTGCTGATCACCGGGGAGTCGGGCACCGGCAAGGAGGTGGTGGCGCGTGCCCTGCACCGCCACGGGCGGCGGGCGATGCGCCCCTTCGTCTCGATCAACTGCGGCGCCATCCCCGAGGAGCTGCTCGAATCGGAACTCTTCGGCCACGTCAAGGGGGCCTTCACCGGTGCGGTCCGGTCGCGTCAGGGGCGCTTCGCCGTGGCCAACGGCGGCACCATCTTCCTCGACGAGATCGGCGACATGAGCCCGAAGCTGCAGGTCAAGCTGCTGCGGGTGTTGCAGGAGCGCTGTTTCGAGCCGGTGGGCAGCCACGAGTCGATCCACGTCGACGTGCGGGTGATCGCCGCCACCCATCGTGACCTCGAACAGGCGATCGATGCAGGTACCTTCCGCCAGGATCTCTTCTACCGGCTCAACGTGATTCCGCTCGAGTTGCCGCCGCTGCGCGCGCGGGGGGATGACCTCTTCCTGCTCGCCGACCACTTCATCCGCCTCTTCAACCGGCGGCTGTCGGCCAACATCACCGGCATCGACGAGCAGGCGCGGGCGGCGATGCGCGCCCACCGCTGGCCGGGCAACGTCCGCGAGCTGCAGAACCTGATCGAGCGGGTGGCCACCCTCAAACAGGAGGGGGTGATCACGTTGGAGGATCTCCCCTCGCGCATGCTCAACCGCGAGCAGCGGCTGTTGCAGGAGTTCCTGCCGCGTGCGCTGCCGGAGGAGGAGGCGATCGACTACCGGCGGCTGGTCGACGACTTCGAGCGCCACCTGCTGCTGATGGCGCTCGACCGCTTCGGCTGGAACAAGAACCGGGCGGCCGCCTTCCTGTCGATGAACCGGACCACGCTGTTCGAGAAGATCAAGAAGAAGGGGCTGACGCCGCCGCGCGAGGAGTGATTGGCTCCCCCCTTGCTTGTGCGGCGGGCATGAGCCGCCGCCTGTGCATGCTGTTCGTCGCGCTTCTCATCGCCGCCGTCTTGGGAACGGCGCCGGAGGCGGCGGCCGCGGCGGCGGGCAACATCAAGGCGATCCAGACCTTGATCCAGACGGGCCATCCGGAGCGGGCGGCCAAGGAGGCGCGGCGCATGCTGGCCGGCGGCGGCCTGAGTGACGACGCCCGCTTCCGTCTGCTCAGTCTGATCGCCGATGCGGAGTATATCCGGGCCAGCGCCGGTTTCTTCGAGGAGATCGCCTCCGCGGTCGAGGCCAACAAGACGTTGCTGCGCGAGTTCCCGCAGCGCAGCGACGGTGCACGCATCCGCTGGCGGCTGGTCAAGCTCTACTGGAAGCACGGCGAGTTCGACGCCGCGCTGGCCGCCAGCCAGCAGTTGCGGCGCATCCACGGCGGCAGCATCGAGGCCCACCGCTCCTGGCTGGTCGACGCGCAGATCCTCTTCCATCTGGGGAGATACGCCAAGGCGCGCAGCGCGCTGTTGCAGTTCTCGCTCAAGAGCGAGGGCAAGGCCGACGAGGCGCGGTTGAAGGCGTGGACGGCGATGGTCGATCTGCGGGAGGGGCGTTTCCGGCAGGCGTTGCGGGGGCTCGACGCCGCCTTCCGCGTCGACGCCCGCATCGTGCGCGAGGAGCCCGAGCTGTTCGCCTCCTACATCAAGCTGCTGGCCCGGTTCCATCGCGACGAGGAGGCGATGCGTTACAGCGAGGAGTTCCTCGGCCGCTACACCGACAACCTGCTCCGCCGCGACGTGCGCATGGTGCGCGCCGATCTGATCGCCCGCAATCCGGAGCACAGCCGTGACGAGGCGATCCTCGAATACATGTTCATCTCCGAACACTATCCGGACAGTACGGTCGGCCGGCAGGCGTTCATGCGCAAGCTGATGCTGCAGTTGCGCGACAAGCACGACTTCCTCTCCCTCAAGCCGGCGTTGGTCGCCTTCAAGAAGCTGGCCCGGCGCTACCAGATGTCGGTGATCGAGGACGAGGCTACGCTGGACCAGGCGATCCTGTGGGCGCGGTTGGCCCGCTATGAGGCGAAGGATGCGCCGAAGGGGTCGATCGACGCCGCGCTGGAGAACTTCGCCCGCGCGGCCGAGGGGGTGACGCCGGAGATCCGCAAGGAGGCGAAGCGGCGGGGTCGGCGGGTGCTCGAGGGCTATCTCGATCGGCTGCTCGACCGGCACGAGTGGCTCAAGGCGGTGGCGTTGTGGCAGCGCTATCCCGGTCTGCGCGCCGGCATCGACGACGACATCCAGCTCGGGGTGGCCCGGGCGCTGCGCATGCTGGCCCAGTACGATCAGGCCCAGGCGCTGTTGACCCGGCTCTACCGGCGGCATGCCGGCACCTTGCGCGGGGAGCGCATCATGTTGGAGCAGGCGCGGCTCTGGGTCGACCGCGCCGACCCCAAGGGGATCGACCGCATCAACCGCTGGCTGAACGAGCACGAGTTCACCATCTACCGGCCGGAGATGCTGCTGATGGTGGCGCAGTTGCAGTTTGCGACCGGCCGGTTCGACGCCGCGGCGCAGACCATCCACCAGGTCTCGCCCGACGACCTGGTGGAGGGGTTGCGCGCCGACTACTGGCGGCTGCGCGCCGATATTGCCGAAGCGCGCAAGCGGTGGCATGTTGCGGCCCATGCGTGGGAGGCCTATGGCAAGACGGGGGGCAAGGCGCGTCTGGTGGCGCTGCGCAGACGTGCGCTGGCCCTGTTCAAGGCCGGCGAGTACGCCCTCTCGGAGCGGCTGTGGCTGCGTCTGCCGGAGGATGCCCAGGATGCGGCCTGGAGCTACTACCTGGCGATGAGCCGCTACCGGCTCGGCAAATGGAAGCAGGCGTTGCCGACGTTGCGGTCGCTGGCGCAGGACAAGAAGGCGGGGATCTATGCCGCGCTGGCCTCGCTGGCATTGGCCGAGCACGAGGCCAACGCCCTGCTCGAGGCGAGGCCGTGACCACAGCGCTCCATCTGGTCGGCTTTCCCGACGCGGTGGAGTCGGATCTACGGGTGCAGCTTGGGCGGATCCTGCCCGACTGCCGGATCGAGGCGACGCCGCAGGAGTTGGCGCGGGACTTCGTTCCACCGGAGGGGGCGATCGTCTTCGTCTGGGACGGACGGACGGCCCCGGCGATGGTCCGGCGCATGTTCCAACACGATCCCCAGGCCAACATCGTGGTGCTGGCCCGCTCCGGCGATCCCGACCGGGCGGGCGAGCTGATGCGCATGGGGGTGATGGACTACCGCATGCTCCCCTGCCCCGACGAGGCGATGGAGATCTATCTGCGCAAGGCCGGTCACCAGACCGAGCTGGCCCGCCAGGCCAAGGCGCAACGGCAGGGCAGCGATCTCTTCATCACCGAGGATGTGGAGACCCGCCGGCTGCTCGACCATGTGGCGCTGATCGCGCCGAGCAACGCCTCGGTGCTGGTGGTCGGGGAGTCGGGCACCGGCAAGGAGCGGCTCTCCCGCTACATCCACCAGTGCTCCCCCCGGGTGCGTCACGCCTTCGTCGCCATCAACTGCGCGGCGATCCCCGAAGGGGTATTGGAGTCGGAGCTCTTCGGCCACGAGAAGGGGGCCTTCACCGGCGCCACCCAGGCGCGGCCGGGCAAGTTCGAGCTGGCCCACGAGGGGACGCTGCTGCTCGACGAGATCACCGAGATGCCGCTGCATCTGCAGGCCAAGCTGCTGCGGGTGCTGCAGGAAGGGGAGGTCGACCGGCTGGGCGGGCGCAAGTCGATCAAGGTCGATGTGCGCATCATCGCCACCAGCAACCGTAACATCGAGGAGAGCGTGGCCAAGGGGGAGTTTCGCCAGGATCTCTACTTTCGGCTCAATGTGGTCACCGTCCGCCTGCCGGCGCTGCGGGACCGCCCCGGAGACATCATGCCGCTGGCCCGACACTTCCTGCAGCAGTTCAGCCGGATGTACGGCACGCCGGCTCCGCGGGTCGGGGCCGAGGCGGAGCGTACGATGATGCGCTACCCCTGGCCGGGCAACGTGCGGGAGCTGGAGAACTGCATGCACCGCGCCTTCCTGATGAGTGCCGGCGGTACGATCCAGCCGACCCATCTGGGGCTCGATCCCTCCGGGGCGATCGCCGCGGCGACCACCCCGGGGAAGGGGGAACCGCTCCAGGGGGTCCGCGCCGGGATGACGATCCGCGACATGGAGCGGGTGTTGATCGAGCAGACGCTCGAGCATGTGCGCGGCAACCGCACCGAAGCGGCCAGGCTGCTGGGGATCAGCATCCGCACCCTGCGCAACAAGCTCAACGAATACAAGAGTGGCACGGCTGTTGCTTGACTGATCCCTGACCGCATCGCCGTCTCCGCGCCATGCGCGTGGACGGTGGGCCAAGGGAGGTTTTCGATGGGCATGACACTCTTCGGCGGCACCTTCGCGCAGCTCGAGGCGGTGGCCGTCGCGCGCGAGAAGGCGCAGGCCGTCTTCAGCAGCAACATCGCCAACACCGATACCCCCAACTACAAGGCGGACCGGCGCACCTTCGCCGATTTTCTCGACTCCGCCGTCCGCACCCGCCACCCGGTGGCGCTCTACCGCTCCGATCCGCGGCACATGGACTTCTCCACCGACGACCGCCGGCTCGACCTGGGCGGTGTTTTCCACCACGAGGGGGGGGTCAACACCCGTATGGACGGAAACAGCGTCGATCTGCAACAGCAGATGGTCGAGATGGCCAAGAACCAGATGCTGCACGATCTTTCGGTCCGGCTGCTCAAGCAGAAGCTCTCCGGGCTGCGCAACGCCATTCGCGAAGGGAGGTGATGCACGATGGCTTCCGATTTCTTCTCTTCGATGTCGATCAGCGCACGCGGCATGAGCGCGCAGCGCGAGCGCATGGATGTGGTGGCGCAGAACATCGCCAACGCCGATGCCACCCGCACCGCCCGCGGCGGCCCCTACCGTCGGCGGCAGGTGGTCTTCGAGGCGGTCAAGGCGGGCCAGTCGTTCGACTCGGTCTTCCGCGACACCATGCAGCATGATGCTCCGCGTGCCGTGCGGGTCCACTCCGTGGTCGAGGATCCGACCCCCTTCCGTGAGATCTACAACCCGGGCCATCCCGACGCCGACGCCCGCGGCATCGTCAAGATGCCCAACGTCAATCCGGTGCAGGAGATGGTCGACATGACCGCGGCCGCCCGCAGCTTCGAGGCCAACGTGACGGCGATGGAGGCCTCCAAGCGGATGTTCATGCGCTCGCTCGATCTGCTCAAATAGATCGGATGCGAAACGAGAGAGGTGAATTGAGATGATGGTTTTGCAAGAAACCATCACCCGCGGCCAGGACGGCCGCGCAAAACAGGAGCTTGCGCAGGCAGGCGACTGTTTTGTAAGGCGATCGAAAACCGCGCTTTTCGATCGCCGCCAAGCAAAAAGTCCATGGACGGACTTGTTGCGATTCGATCTGAAATGACCATGCAAACAGGATCCGTGACCGGACAGGCCCGGTCGATGCCGATGCCATCGGTCGGCGGGCGGAAACAGAATCAGGGCGGATTCGCCGCCATGATCCGCGCCTACACCCGGCAGGTGAACCATGATGTGAAGGCCGCATCCAGAGCGGCGACCGAGGTGGCGATGGGCAAGGGGGGGGACACCACCGAGGTCCTGCTGGCCTTGCAGAAGGCGAGCCTCTCCTTCCAGCTGATGGTGGCCACACGCAACAAGCTGGTCGAGGCCTACCGCGAAGTGATGCGGATGCAGGTCTAGCCCCCTCTTCCCGACGCCGCCGTTGTTTCCCGTAGATCCAGAAGTACCGGAGTGTTGAGCCATGGCCGATACCGCAGTCGCCACCCAGCAACCCGCAGGAGCCGTCGCACCGAGCGCCGCGGCCACCCCCACCGCCCAGGGGGAGATCACCGGGGAGTTCTCCGCCGCCTCCCGCGGGTTGACCCTCTTCCAACTGTTGCTGATCCGTTACCGCAAGCTGCTGATGTTCGTCGCCGCCAGCCTGATGTTCCTCGGCTTCGTCGGGCTGATGCTCTGGTCGGGTGCACCTCCGTACCGCACCCTCTACTCCGGCCTGAGCGAGAAGGACGCCGCGGCGATCGTCGAGCAACTGCAGAAGGAGAAGATCCCCTACAAGCTGGAGGGGGCCGGTACGGTGCTGGTGCCGGCGGACCGGGTCTACACCGTCCGGCTCAAGCTGGCGTCGAAAAACCTGCAGCCGAAGAGCGGCACCGGATACGAGCTGTTCGACAAGCAGAGCAGCTTCGGGGTGAGCGACTTCACCCAGAAGGTCAATCTGCAGCGCGCACTGCAGGGGGAGCTGGCCCGGACCATCGAGGTGATCCCGCAGGTGGCCTCGGCGCGCGTGTTGCTGGTCATGCCCAAGGAGTCGGCCTTCGCCGAGCGCGACCGTAAGGCGCGCGCCTCGGTGATGCTGCAGCTCACCGGCAGCGGCAAGCTGCCGCATCAGTCGGTGGTGGCGATCCAGAACCTCGTCGCCTCCAGCGTTCCCAACCTCGATCCCAAGGATGTGACGGTGGTGGACGCCTCGGGCAATCTGCTCTCCGGCGACGAGAAGGATCAGCCCTCCAGCCAGGGGCAGACGATGCAGGAGTTCCAGGCGGCGCTGGAGGCGCGCATGGAGCACCGCATCACCTCGATGCTGGAGCAAGTGGTCGGCGCTGGCCAGGCGGTGGTGCGGGTGACCGCGGACATCGACCGGGAGTTCGTCGAGCAGAACCGCACCAGCTACAACCCCGACGAGCAGGTGATCCGCAGCCAGCACACCGTCAGCGAGAAGCGCGATTCGAAAGAGGGGGCGGCGATCGGCGTGCCGGGGATCGCCTCCAACACGCCGGGCAACAATCCGGCGGTCTCCCCCGACGGGACGGTGATCAATCCGGCCACGGCCGGACCGCGCGAGCGGGCCAGCCGGGACGAGAGCACGATCAACTACGAGATCAGCCAGGTCAACGAGCACCGCATCATCCCCTTCGGGGCGGTGAAGCGGTACTCCGTCGCGGTGGTGGTCGGGGGCAAGAGCACCACCGACAAGGAGGGCAACGTGCAGTTCACGCCGCTTTCGGCCAAGGAGCTGGCCCGGCTGCGCGAGCTGGTCAACGCCGCCATCGGCTACAACGAGGATCGCGGCGATCTGGTGACCATCCAGAGCATGCCGATCCACGACATCTCCAGCGCCCACGGCACGGCCGCCGAGATGGCCGCGGCGAAGAGGCACGCCTTCTACATGGAGATGGCCCGCTACACCCTGGCGGCGATCGCCATGCTGCTGATGGCCTGGTTCCTGCTGCGGCCGCTGGCCCAGCGGATCTCGCAGCTTCATGCCCCGGCCGAGGAAGAGGAGGAGGACGAGGATCCCTTCGCCAGCCTTTCCGAGGAGGCCTATGCCCGGCTGGCCATGGTGGAGAAGGCCCGCATCGCGGTGAAGCACGATCCCGATCGGGCGGCCAAGGTGCTGGCCGAGTGGGCGGGTAGCACCTGATGGCCAGAGGGGGCAAGGACTTCAGCGAGCTCACCGGCGACGACAAGGTGGCGCTGCTGCTCTTCGCCCTCGGCCCGGAGGCGGCGGCGCCGGTGATCCGCCAGATGGACGACGAGACCCTGATGCGGATCGGCCGGCGGATGAGCGAGATGGGCAAGATCCCCACCGACGTGCTCAACAAGGTGCTCGAGGAGTATCTGGCGCTGCATCAATCCAACGATCCGCTGCTGCGGTCGACCAAGAAGGATGTGATGGCGCTCTTCCAGCGGGCGATCGACGAGGATCGGGCCAAGCGGCTGATCCAGGAGATGGACAAGCCGCGCACGCTGACCATCTGGGACAAGCTCTCGCGCATGAATCCGCGGATGATCACCAGCTTCATCGAGAACGAGCACCCGCAGACCATCGCCCTGATTCTGGGCAACATCGACACCGCGGTGGCCAGCCAGGTGATCTCGATGCTGCCGGACGACATCCAGATGTCGGTGGTGTTGCGCATGTCCAAGATCGAGTCGGTCTCGCAGGAGCTGGTGCGCGACATCGAGGAGACGCTGGAGAAGGTGATGTCGGAGTCGACCGGCCAGTCGGGCATGAGCTTCGACGGCATGGTCAACGTGGTGCAGATCCTCAAGACGCTGGACAAGAGCGTCTCCAAGCCGATCCTGCAGAAGCTGGAGGAGAAGGATCCGGAGCTCTTCTCGCAGGTGGACAAGATGCTGCTGGTCTTCGAGGATCTCAAGATGCTTTCCGACCGCGACATCCAGACCCTGCTCAAGCACGTCTCCTCCGACGATCTGGTGCGGGCGCTCAAGGGATCCTCCGAGGAGGTGGCCGAGCGCTTCTTCAGCAACATGTCTCAGCGGGCCGCCGACATCATGCGCGAGGACATGCAGGTGATGCCGCCGCTGAAGCTGGCCGATGTGGAGGAGAGTCAGATGAACATCCTGCGTGTGGCGCGCAAGCTGGACGATGACGGTGCCATCACCCTGGGCGGGGCCGAGGATCTGGTCTGATGGGGGGGCTCAATCCGTTGCCGATCCCGAAGGTTGCCCGCGGGGATGTGGGCGGTCCGGTCGGGAGTTCGGCCACCCTCCCCTTCCTGCGCCCGCTGGATGGGGGGGAGGAGGCGCCAGAGGCCTCCGCGCCGTTCGTCCCCTTCCGGCCGGTGGAGGGGCCCTCCTCCGGAGAGGGTGGAGATCCGCATCCGACGGATAGGCCGCCGGCGCCGGCGGAGGAGGAGCCGGATGATGCAGCACAGCCTAAGCAGTCGCCGGAGCCGTCGGAGGCCGAGCTGCGCGTGATGCAGCTGGAGCGGATGCTGCAGGAGGCGAAGGCGCATGCCGAGAAGTTGGAGGCGGACGCCTGCAGCGAGGCCTACGCCAAGGGGGAGGCCGCCGGTCTGGCGTTGGGGCGGGAGCGGGCGGAGGCGCTGCTCGACCAGTTCGACGCCATGCTGGAGCAGGCCCGGGAGCAGATGCTCCACATCCAGCGGGCGATGGCCGACGCGGTGATCGACATCGCGCAGATGGTGGCCGAGACCCTGATCGGTGCGCTGAGTGCGGAGCAGCGCGGCTGGCTGGTCACCGCCGCCGCCCGGGTGGCCGAGAACATGCCGGTGCCTCCGGAGACGCTGCAACTGGCGGTCCATCCCGACGACCTCGCCGAGCTCCGGCGCATCGTCTCCGAAGAGGCGCGGCCGTGGCAGGTGGTGGCCGACGCCACGTTGGAGAGCGGAACCTGCCGTCTGATCTCGCAGCAGCAGGATGCCTTCATCGATCCGCTGCGTGCCGCCGCCGATCTGGTGCGGGCCCTCCGGCCGGAGCTGCAGGCGTCGCTCAGGGAGGAGCGGAGATCCCCGACCAGCTGATCTGGCACGAGGGGGAGCGGCGGGCGGTGTTGCGCCGTTTCGCCGCCCGTACCCCCTATCCGCTGCGCGGGCGGGTGCACAAGGTGCTGGGTCCGATGGTGGAGGTGACCGGCATCACCGCCGGCATCGGGAATGCCTGCACCATCTACTGCAGCTCCGGCACCGCCATCGAGGCGGAGGTGGTCGGCTTCCGCGACGAGCGGATCATGCTGATGCCGGTCGGCGCCACCCGTGGCATCGCTCCGGGCGATGCGGTGCTCTCGCGCCACGCCCCTCCGTCGCTGCCGGTGGACGACCATCTGCTCGGCCGGGTGGTCAACGCGCTGGGGCAGGCGATGGACGGTCGGCCGCTCAAGCCGCAGGGGCCGACCTGTCCGCTGTATGGCCAGCGGCTCAACCCCTTCTCCCGTCACCTGATCGACACCCCGATGGAGCTGGGCGTCAAGGCGCTGGACGGTTGCCTGCCGATGGGATGGGGGCAGCGGATGGGGATCTTCGCCGGCGCCGGTGTCGGCAAGAGCTCGCTGATGGGAATGCTGGCGCGCAACAGCGATGCCGAGGTCAACGTCATCGCCCTGGTGGGCGAGCGCGGCCGCGAGGTGCGCGAGTTTCTCGATCTGGCGTTGGGAGAGGAGGCGCTCAAACGGTCGGTGGTGGTGGTCTCCACCTCCGACACGCCGCCGGTGCTCAGGGTGCGCGCGGCGTTGACCGCCACCACCATCGCCGAGCAGTTCCGCAGCCGCGGCCGGCGCGTGCTGCTGATGATGGACAGCCTCACCCGCTTTGCCCAGGCGCAGCGCGAGATCGGCCTGATGCTGGGCGAGCCGCCCACCACCAAGGGGTTCACCCCCTCCTGCTTCAGCGCCATCGCCGATCTGTTGGAGCGGGCCGGTCCCGGCGAGGAGGGGGGCGGCAGCATGAGTGCCCTCTACACCGTGCTGGTCGAGGGGGACGATCTCGCCGCCGATCCGGTGGCCGATGCCGCCATGGCCATCCTCGACGGCCACATCGTGCTCGAGCGGCGCCTGGCCGAGCGGGGGCACTATCCGGCGATCAACATCCTCCGTAGCATCAGCCGGTTGGAGGGGCAGATCGCCTCCGAGGAGCAGCGGATGGCGGCACGCGCCTTGCGTAAGGATCTGGCGCTCTACGAAGAGATGGAGGAGATGATCACCATGGGTGCCTACGAGCAGGGGAGCAATCCGCAACTGGATGCGGTGATCGGCCGTATGGATCGGATCCGTGCCTTCCTCCAGCAGCGGCCGGAGGAGAAGGTGGCACGGATGGATGCGGTGGAGCAGCTGCTGCGGCTCCATGCCGGGGCGCAGGGTACCGTCCGGCGGCCGTGAAGCAGAGCGCCCACCACCTGCTGGCCCGGCTTGCGGGCCATGACCGCAAGCAGCGTGAGATGGAGCTGGCCGATCTCCGGCGGCGGCGGGGGCAGTTCCGCGCCACCCGCACCGCGGTGGCGGAGGAGATCGTCCGTCTGCGCGGGCGCATCGCCGAGGAGATGGGGGGCGGCATGGCGGTGGCCGAGTTGACCGCCATCCAGTGCGCGGTCGAGGAGAAGCGGGCGATGGTGCTCTTCCTCGACCGGGAACTCGCCCGCCTGGAGGAGGAGGAGCAGGAGCTGATCCGGCGCTGGGCCGAGGCGGGTGTACGGGAGAAGGTGCATGAGGATGCCGACCGCCGGCGCATCCGACGGGAGCGGCGGCGGGAGGAGCTGAAGCGCGCGCGGCAGATGGAGGATCTCTTCGCCGGCTCCCGTGCTGCGCGCGGCGCGGTGGTGGAGGAGGGGTAGCCGGCGGTGCGTCGCCCCTTTCTGCTGCTGATCTCCCTGCTCACGCTGGCGGTGGGGGCGAAGCTGCTGCTGCCGCTGTGGAGCCGCCCCGGGGATGGGTCGGTCGCGCCGGCGGTGGTCGCCTCGGTCGCGCCGGCCGCCGCCCCGCGCCACGCCGCGTCTTCGATCCCTCAGGCGGAGGTCGGTAGGGAGCGGCTGCATGATGGCGGCGGGGCGGCCACCTCTTCCGCCCCCCCGCCCCCGAGCCGCCGTTCTTCGGGGGCGGTCGATGCCGTTCTCACCTCGTTGACCGAGATCGCCGAGATCTCCATCGCCCGGGCGGCGGAGTCGCTTCCCTCGGGCAAGGATGCCGAGCTGCTCTCCTCGCTGCGCGCGTTGCAGAAGAAGCTCGATGCGCGCAAGAAGGCGCTGGATGAGCGGGAGCGGAAGCTTTCGGAGATGGAGACCCGTGTGCTGGTCCGGATCGACGAACTCAAGCAGATGGAGGCCGCCTTGCGCGACATGCTCAAGCAGGAGGAGAGCATCAAGAGCAAGAAGATCAAGCGGCTGACCGCCGTCTATTCGGCGATGAAGCCCGAGCGGGCGGCGCCGGTGGTGGCGAAGATGGATTTGGAGACGGTGGTGAAGATCTTCCTGCGCATGGACGAGAAGAAGGTGGGCAAGATCCTCTCCTTCCTGCCGCCGGAGAAGGCGGTGACCATCAGCGAGGCCCTCACCAGGAGGATCGCCTCCCTGCGGAAATGATGGTTTCGTAAGAAACCATCATCGCGGCCATGGAGGGCCGCGCAAATCAAGAGCTTGCGCAAGCAAGCGATTGATTTGTAAGGCGATCGAAGACCGCGCTCTTCGATCGCCGTCAAGCAAAAAGTCCACGGAGGGACTTTTTGCGGTTCCATCGGAAATGATCCCGTCGGTCCGGTCGCACGCAGGATGCAAGCGGTCTCGGCCATGGGCGGATGTGCGAAACCGGTTCTTGTACATGCAAGTGTGGCTGGGGAGGGGGGCCGATTACGGATAGCGCATGATCAGCGCGCTCTCGCGCGCGCCGCCGGGGGTTGCCGGGCGGTAGTAGCCGGGGCGCCGGCCGACGATGGTGAAGCCGGCCGTGCGGTAGAGGGCCAGCGCCGCCCGGTTGGAGGCGCGCAGCTCCAGCATGATGGTGCCGTCGCAGCCATCCGCCTCGGCGCAGAGCGCGGCGAGCAGCCGGCGGCCGACGCCCCGCCGCCGCCAGCCTTCATCGACCACCAGTTGCAGCAGCTCGAACTCCCCGGCCAGCCGGCTATAGAGCAGGTAGCCGACGGGCCGGCGCGCGATCTCGGCGACGACGGCCCTCTGATGCTCCTGCTCGTCGGAGATCGCTGCGGCCAGCGCCGCAGGCGGCCACGCCTCGGGCAGCGCCGCCGTGGCCATCCGGTGCATCGCCGGCAGATCCTCCTCCCGCGCCGGACGCAGCCGGAGGGGGGATCGGGTTCCTTGATCGCCTGCTCCGATCTGGGCTATGGACCGCCGCCGACGGTGATGGTGCTCCACCCCTTGCGCGGCAGGTAGCGCGCGGCCATCTGTCGGACCTGGGCCAGCGTTACCGCCCCGATTCGCGCCCGCCAGCGGGTCAGGTAGTCGAGCGGCAGGTCGTAGAAGCCGATCATGCTCATCAGCGCCACCCGCTTGGCGTTGGCGTCGATGCGGTGGGCGAAGCCGCCGATCAGATGCTCCTTGGCCGCGCGCAGCGCCTGCGCGGTGATCTTGCCGGCGGCCATCGAGGCCATGACCTGCTCCACCACCGTCAGCGCCTCGCGGGTCTGGTCGTTGCGTGTCTGCAGGGTGATGACGAAGGGGCCGGGGCGGGCCAGCGGCTCGAAGTAGGAGTAGACGCCGTAGACCAGCCCGCGCTTCTCGCGCACTTCACGCATCAGCTGCGAGGCGAAGCCGCCGCCGCCCAGGATCTCGTTCATCAGCAGGGTGGGGAAGATGTCGCGGTCGTGGCGGTCCGGTCCCAACCGCACCAGCTGCACCGTGGTTTGGTGGGTGGGCATGGCGATGTGGCGGCTGGCGGCGGGGCGCGGCTGTGGCCGGGGCAGATCGGCCGGCATCCGGCGGGGCGCGCCGTGCCAGCCGGCCAGCGGAGCGAGCAACCGCTTCAATTGCGCCATGGTCACATCGCCGCTCACCGCCAGCACCGCCCCCTGCGGTTTGACCTGCGCGGTGTAGAGCCGTTGGAGGTCGGCCATGGTGATGCCGCCCAGCGATTCGGGCGTGCCGGAGATGCGGTGGCCGTAGGGGTGGTCGCCGTAGAGCAGCTTGAGCGAGGCGATGGCCGCGCGTACCCGTGGCTGCTCGAGCGACTTGCGCAGCGCGGAGCGGGCGTTGTTCCGCAGGATGGCGAAGCGCTTGCCATCCCAGCCCGGCCTGCGCACCGCCTCGTCGAGCAGCGTGACGGTTTCTGGCAGTGCCTCGACCAGCGTGGTGGCGGAGAAGGAGAGGGCGTCGCGGTCGGCGCCGACACCGAAGCGGATCGCCTCGGCGTCGAGCAGGTCTGCCCAGGCGCGGTGGCCGTGACGGGCGGTGTGGTCGCCGAGCATGGCGGCGAGCAGTGAGGCGGTGCCCTCCTTGCCCGGCGCATCCATGGCGCTGCCGGCGGGTACGGTCAGGCGCAGCACCACCATCGGCAGGTGGTGCGCCTCCATCAGCAGCACGCGCAGGCCGTTGTCCATGCGCCACTGCTGGATCGGCGCGATGGCCTGCGCCTGACCGGTCGAGGCCAGCCACAGCAGCAGCGCGGGCAGCAGAAGACGAAACGAAAAAGAACTCATGATCTCGACTCCTCCTTGCCCCGGGGCAGCAGCACGCCGGTGGTGGCGCGCCCACGTCGGATCCAGCGGCGCAGCACCCGCCGCACATCGCCGGCGCTGACCTTGCGGATCAGCTTCAGCCAGCGGTCGCGCGCCTCGGCCTTGAGCCCGACGCTCTCCATGGCGCCGATCCGGCGGGCGCGCAGGTAGAGCGAATCCTGGGCGAAGACCTCGTCGGCGACGATGCCGCGGATGGCGCGGGCCAGCTGCGCCTTGTCCGGTCCCTCGTGGGCCAGTTGCTCGATGCTCTTCCACAGCCCGGCGAGCAGCGCATCAGGCGTGTTGCCCTTGCCGAGCATCGCCCACGCGGCCCACAGGTCGATGCCCATGCTGAAGGGGTCGTAGCCGGCGGAGGCCGAGTAGGCCAGCCGCTGCTCATCGACCAGCCGCCGGGTGAGCAGCGCCGAGCGGCCCTCGGCGAGGATGGCGGTGGCCACGGCCAGCGCCGCCGCCTCGCGGTCGTTCTCGCCCGGATGCCACACCGGCACCGGCATCACCACCGCCACCATAGGCAGCTGCACGCCGGGCAGATGGACTTCGATCCGCTTCGGCCCCAGCGGCTCCGGCTCGACCGGGTTGAACCGCGGCGGGACCGCCACCCTGGGCATGCGGCCGAAGGTGGCGCCGACCACCCGTTTCACCTCGGAGAAGTCGACATCCCCGACCACCACCACCGTGACGTTGGCCGCCACGTAGTGCGCCCGGTAGAAGGCGCGCACATCGTCGATGGTCAGCCGTTTGAGATCCTGCATCCAGCCGATCACCGGGTTGCGGTAGGGGTGGATCTTGAGCGCGGCGGCGGAGAGCTCCTCGAACATGCGGGCGTTGGGGTTGTCGTCGGTGCGCATGCGCCGCTCTTCCATGATCACCCGGATCTCTCGGGCGTATTCCCTCGGGTCGAGGCGCAGGTTGGCGAAGCGCTCGGCCTCCATGCGCAGCACCTCCGCCACCCGGTCGGCGGGGACGGTCTCGAAGTAGGCGGTGTAGTCGTAGCTGGTGAAGGCGTTGTCGTTGCCGCCCATGGCCGAGATCCTGTTGGAGAACTCGCCCGGGCCCAGCGCCTTGGAGCCCTTGAACATCATGTGCTCGAACACATGGGCCAGGCCGCTCTTGCCCGGTAGCTCGTCGCGCCCGCCCACCTTGAGCCACACCTGCACCGTGGCCACCGGCGCGGTGTGGTCCTCCAGCACCACCAGGTTGGCGCCGTTGGCGAAATGGGCCCGCTGGAGCGGAGCGGCGGCCGCCGGCCATGCGGCGAGCAGGGCGGCGGTCAGGCAGAGCAGTCGCATCAGAGGCATGAGAGATCCCCCAGTCGCATGAAGAGTCGGCGCAGCCGCAGCAGCAGCGCCAGCCGGTTGCGCCGCAGGTCGCGATCCTCATCCATCACCATCACCCGGTCGAAGAAGTCGTCCACCGGCCGGCGCAGGCCGGCGAGCACAGACAGTTGCCCCTCGGCATCCTCCGGCATCTCCGCCTCGGCCTGCTGCAGCGCCTGCCACAACTGCAGCTCGGCGTCGTCCACCAGATGGGAGGGGTCGACGTGGTCGTCGTCCACCTTCTGCTTCTTCAGGATGTTGGCGATGCGCTTGTTGGCCGCTGCCACCGCGGCACCCTCGTCGCCGGCGAGGAAGCCGCCGAGCAGCCGCGCGGTGGCGATCAGTTCGTGGATCGGCCGCCTCTGACGCGCCCCCAGCGCCGCGGCCAGCGCCGGGCGGGTCACCTGCAGGGCCTCGGCCATTCCCTCCATCCGCTCCTCGATGAAGGCGAGCACCGCCGCCCGCGTCTCGCCGCTGATGGCGATGGTCACCCGCTGCTGGTTCCACTGCTTGATCGCCTCGTCGAGCACCTCCTCCAGCGTCATCCGGACGGCGCTGTGGTTCATCAACCGCACCAGGCCGATGGCCGCCCGCCGCAGGCCGAAGGGGTCGGCGCTGGCGGTGGGGATGCGGCCGATGTGGAAGTAGCCGAGCAGCTTGTCGGCCCGCTCGGCGATGCCGATGGCCCGGGCGATGGCGCTGCGCGGCAGCGGATCGTCGGCCCCCTCCGGCAGGTAGTGTTCGCTGATGCCGGCGGCCACCGCCTCCGACTCCCCCTCCATCCGGGCGTAGACGCCGCCCATGTAGCCCTGCAGCTCGGGGAACTCCCCGACCAGCCCGCAGGTGAGGTCCGACTTGCACAGGTAGGCGGCGCGCTGGCCGTCGCCGGCGTCGATGCCCAGCCGCGCGCCACAATCGAGGATGAATCCGCGCAGCCGGGCGACCTGGTCGCCGACCATCCCCAGCCCCTCCTGGAAGACGACATGGTTGAGCGACTCCACCCGCGCCTCGAGCGAGATGTTGGGATCCCGGTCGAAGTAGAAGGCGGCGTCGGCCAGCCGGGCGTTGACCACCCGCTCGTTGCCCCGTGCCACCACCTGCGGGTCGGTCGAGGCGATGTTGGCCACGGCGAGGAAGATGTTGCTGGTGCCGCCGTCCTGACGCCGGGTGGAGAAGCAGCGCTGGTGGTGGCGCAGCACCACCGTGCTGACCCTCGGCGGCAGCCGCAGATATTCGGCGCCGTAGCTGCCGGCGACCACCTGCGGCCATTCGGTGAGGTCGGTCACCTCGTCGAGCAGCGCGAAGTCGTTGCACAGCTTCACGCCCCACCGGTCTGCGGCGGCGTAGAGTTGGCTCTTGATCGCCGTGCGTCGCTCCTCCCGGTCGGCCAGCACATGCTGCTCCCTGAGCCAGCCGATCGGGTCGGACGGATCGATGGCGCCGCTGCCGCCGTGGACCCGGTGGCCGTGGCTGATGCGGCCGCTCTCCACGCCGGCGAAGGAGAAGGGGATCCGCTCCGTACCCAGCAGGGCGACGATCCAGCGGACCGGCCGGATGAAGGCGTCGTTGCGCGCCGGGCCCTCCTGCCAGACCATCTTCTTCGGGCTGGGCAGCCTGCGCAGCAGCTCGGGCAGCGCCTCGGCGAGCAGGTCGCGGCTCTCTCGACCCTCGACCAGTCGGCGCGCCTGCAGGTAGCGCCCCTTGCCCGGGGACTTCTCCTCCAGCACCAGCTCCTCCGGCGCCACACCGGCCTTACGGGCGAAGCCGAGTGCCGCCGGGGTGGGGGCGCCGTCGCGAAAGGCGACCTCTTCGGACGGGCCCCAGAGCAACTCGAAGCGGGCCTCCTGCGTGCGGGGGAAGGCGCGGGCGATGACCAGCAGCCGGCGCGGCGTGCTGGTGGCATGCAGCTCCGGCGGCTCCATGCCCGCCTTGCGTACCACATCGGCGATGCCGCGGGCCAGCGCCTCGGCCATCGGCTGGGCGACGCCGGCGGGGATCTCTTCGACGCCGATTTCGATCAGCAGCGGGGCGTGCGGGGAGGAGGGGGTGGGGTTCATGCGGCGGCTCCTGTCGCGGTCTGGGCGATGGTGCGGGCCAGCGCGCGCACCCGGCCGATGAAGCGTTGGCGCTCGGCGACCGAGATGGCGCCGCGCGCATCGAGCAGGTTGAAGGTGTGGCTCGCCTTGATCACCTCTTCGTAGGCCGGGTGGAGCAAGCCCGCCTCGGCCAACCGCCGGCACTCCGCCTCGGCCCGGTCGAATTGGGTGTGCAGCCAGTCGGTGTCGGCCTGATCGAAGTTGTAGGCGGAGAACTCCGCTTCGCTGGCCCGGAAGACGTCGCCGTAGCTGACCTGCGTGCCGTCCTCCTGCTCGACCCAGACCAGATCGAAGACATTCTCCACCCCTTGCAGGTACATGGCCAGCCGCTCCAGTCCGTAGGTCAGCTCGCCCGGGGTGCGGGAGAGGTCGATGCCGCCCACCTGCTGGAAGTAGGTGAACTGGGTGATCTCCATGCCGTTGAGCCACACCTCCCATCCCAGCCCCCAGGCACCGAGCGTGGGCGACTCCCAGTCATCCTCAACAAAGCGGACATCGTGCAGCGCCGGATCGATGCCGATCTCGCGCAGTGAGTCGAGGTATAGCTCCATGATCTCGGCCGGCGCCGGCTTGAGGATCACCTGGAACTGGTAGTAGTGCTGCAGGCGGTTGGGGTTCTCGCCGTAGCGGCCGTCGGTCGGACGGCGGCAGGGCTGGACGTAGGCGGTGTGCCACGGGGCGTCGCCCAGCACGCGCAACATGGTCGCCGGATGAAAGGTGCCGGCCCCCATCGGCGCGTCGTAGGGCTGCTGCAGCACACAGCCGCGCTCGGCCCAGAATCGTTGCAGGGTGAGGATCAGTTGTTGGAAGGTCATGCCGGATCACAGCGCAGACGTCCGTCCATGGAGCGTTGCTTCATGAAACACGAAATGTGTTGCACGGCCTTCCGTGGCCGCGGGTGATGGTCGCTTGCGAAACCATCGTTCAATGATCGCGCCGGGCGGCGAATCCGGCCAGCCGTTGCAACAGCCCGGTGACCGTCGGATCGCCGTCGACGGCCTCGACGGCCCGCGCCGCCCGCCGGGCGTAGTCGGCCGCCCGCTCCATACAGACCACGTCGCCGCCATGGTGCAGCACACGTCTCCGCACCCAGTCGCGCTCCTCCTCGTCGCGGTAGCCGTCGTTCTCGGCGATCGCCTCGACCCGTGCGCGCAGCTCGGGATCCCGGGCCATGGCGTGGATCAGCGGCAGGGTGATCTTGCCCTCCTCCAGGTCGTGGCCCACCGGCTTGCCCGCCCGCGCGCGCTCGGCGGTGTAGTCGAGCGCATCGTCCATCAGTTGGAATGCGACCCCCAGCGCCATGCCGTATTCGGCCATACGGGTCACCGTGGCCGTATCCCGTCCGGCGACGAGGGCGCCCACCCCGGCCGCCGCGCGGAAGAGCACCGCCGTCTTGCGCTCGATCACCTCCAGACATTCGGCCTCGCACATCTCGATGTGGAAGGTGCGCGACAGCTGCAGCACCTCGCCCTCGGCCAGCGCGTTGGTGGTGTCGCTCATCAGCGAGAGCACGGTCATGTCACCGGCCTGCACCAGCATCTGGAAGGCGCGCGAGAAGAGATAGTCGCCGACCAGCACGCTGGCCTGGTTGCCCCAGACGCCGTTGGCCGAGGGGGTGCCGCGCCGCTCGCGCGCGGCGTCGACCACGTCGTCGTGCAACAGGCTGGCGGTGTGGATGAACTCGATCACCACCGCCGGCGGGATGTGCTCCCGACCGCGGTAGCCGAAGAGGCGGGCGGCGAGCAGGCAGATCAGCGGCCGCAGCCGCTTGCCGCCGCTGCCTACGATGTAGCGGCCGACGGCCGGGATCATCGCGATCTCCGAGCGCAGCTGTTCCACGATGCAGCGATCGACCTGCGCCATCTCGTCGCGGCAGAGGGCGATGGCCTGCTGCAATGGGTTCTCTCCCCCCTTCATCACCTCCCCTCCCCTGCGGGATCGACGACGACCACCCCCGCCGGGCCGGGCCGCAGCCGAACCGTGCGGCGGCTATCGGGATGGTCGGCGTCGCGCAGCACGATGTCGAGTGGTGTGACCATGCCACCCGGCAAGATCCTGGCGCGGCCGATCGGTGGCTCCTCTCCGGTGCGGCTCCCCTCTTCCCCGGACGGTTGCATATCGATCGCCATCTGCTGTTCGATGCCATTCTCCAGCACGCGGTCGAGCACCACCCCATCCAGCTTGCGGGGGGCAAACGGCGCCTCGGACATCGGCAACCACCGCCGCGCCTCGGTGCGGCGCTCGAAGCGGTAGCGGTCGTGCCAGGCCGACCAGCGCAGCGGGCTGCCGCTCATCTGCGCCTCGTCGACGGCCAGCTGCAGCACCTGCCGCAACCGGTCCGCCTCCTCCTCCAACGCGCCGCCGCCGGCGGGCAGCAGGTTGGGCGCGACCAGCGCGGTGACCAGTGCAAGGATCGCGATGACCAGCACGATCTCCAGCAGAGTGAAGCCCGCGGCGTGTCTGGTTCGCCGTTGTGCACGGTTGTGCCTCACGCGGCCGTTTCGGCGGCGCGGAGGGTTCGGGCCAGCCGGTCGAGGATGCCGTTGACGAAGGAGGGGACCGGATCGTCGCCGTACTCGTGGCCGAGCTCGACCGCCTCGTCGAGGATGACGCGGTAGGGGATCTCCAGCCGCCGGCTCAGCTCCCAGCAGCCCACCCGCAGGATGGCCAGCTCGATGGCGCCGACGTGCTCCAGCCTCCGGCCGGTGAGTGCCTTGGCGATGGCGCCATCGAGTTCCTCCCTGCAGGTGATCACCCCCTCGACCAGGGCGCGGAAGTAGTCGGTATCCATCCGTCGGCGCTCGGCGATGCGGCCGGCGACGAGCGGGGCGACGTCGGCCGGATCGCAGCCGCCGATCTGCCAGGCGTAGAGCAGCTCCACCGCCGACTGTCGCGCCTGATGACGGCTGCCCGCGCCGCCGTCGCTGTCGCGCTCCCCCCGGTCGGCCGCCGCCCCATCCTGCCGGCTAGTGGGGCTCATGCGCGGATCATCTGGATGGTGCGGGCGACCTCCAGTGCGGTCAGCGCCGCCTCCCGCCCCTTGTCGCCGTGGCTGCCGCCGGCCCGCTCCTGCGCCTGGACGATGGTGTCGACGGTGAGCAGGCCGTTGCCCACCCCCACGTCGCCGCGGGCGGCGATGCGCGCGATCAGCCGCATGGCGTTGTCACACACATACTCGAAATGGGCGGTGCCGCCGCGGACGACACAGCCCAGACAGACCAGCACGTCGGGACGACGGTGGCGGACGAGTGCTGAGGCGACGGTGCCGATCTCCAGCGCGCCGGGCACCGAGTAGACCTCGATCGCCCCAGGGTCGGCGCCGTGCTCCTCCAGCGCGCTCTGCGCCCCGGCGAGGAGCCGGTCGGTGATCTGGCGGTTGAAGCGGCTGACCACGATGGCGATGCGCAGGCCGGAGGCATCCAGCTTGTCGGAGAAGACGGGATGTTCGTTGCTCATGGTTCTATTTCACCGCAAAACGTCCCTCCGTGGACTTTTTGCTCGACGGCGATCAAAGAGCACGGTCTTCGATCGCCTGACAACACCGTCGGTTGCCGACGCACCCTCCGGTTTTGCGCGGTCCTCCATGGCCGCGGATGCCGGCTTCCCGCGAGGCCGGCATTTGATCACACCGCCAGAACGTCCCTCCGAGGACGTTCTGCTCGATTCCGATTCGGTGTCGCCGGCGGGAGGGCCTCCCTTCCCCGAACGCAGGTGCCCTGCCCGGCGGCGGTTCGTGGTCTGAAGCTCGTGCCTACCCCTCTTCCCGGCTGCTGGCGACGAGGTCGGGCTGGGGCAGGTGGCCCATGCGGTCGCGCTTGGTGTTGAGGTAGCGGATGTTCTCGTCGTTGGGGCGGACACAGAGGGGCACCCGCTCGACCACCTCCAGCCGGTAGCCGTCCAGCCCGATGATCTTCTTCGGGTTGTTGGTCAGCAACCGGAGCTTGCGCAGCCCGACATCGCGCAGGATCTGGGCGCCGATGCCGTAGTGGCGCAGATCGGGGGCGAAGCCGAGCTTGCGGTTGGCCTCGACCGTGTCGTGGCCGGCGTCCTGCAGGTTGTAGGCGCGCAGTTTGTTGAACAGGCCGATGCCGCGCCCCTCCTGGCGCAGGTAGAGCAGCACCCCTTCCCCCTCCTCGCCGATGCGGCGCAGGGCGGCGTGCAGTTGCGAGCCGCAGTCGCACCGGCGGGAGGCGAAGACGTCGCCGGTGAGGCACTCCGAGTGGACCCGCACCAGCGTCGGCCGTTCGGGGCGTGGATCACCCATGACCAGCGCCAGATGTTCGGCGTCGTCGATCTCGTTGCTGTAGCCGATGATGCGGAACTCGCCGTATTCGGTCGGCAGCCGCGCCTCGATCTCGCGCCGGACCAGCGAGTCGTGCTCCAGCCGGTGGGCGATGATGTCGGCGATGCAACCGATCTTCAGCCCGTGTTTCGCCGCGAACCTCTTCAGATCGGGCATCCGCGCCATGGTGCCGTCGGGGTTCATGATCTCGCAGATGACCGCGGCGGGCTTGAGCCCGGCCATGCGGGCCAGATCGATGCTCGCCTCGGTGTGGCCGGCGCGCACCAGCACCCCCCCCTTGCGTCCCTGCAGCGGAAAGACGTGGCCGGGTGAGGTGATGTCCTCCGGGCGGGCGTCGTCGCGCACCGCCACCCGGATGGTGTGGGCGCGGTCGTAGGCGGAGATGCCGGTGGTCACCCCCTCGGCCGCCTCGATCGAGGCGGTGAAGTTGGTCTTGAACTTGCGGTTCGGGTCGCTGACCATCAGCGGGATGCCGAGCTGGGCGACATGCTCCTCGGTCATCGCCAGGCAGATCAGACCACGGCCGTGGGTGGCCATGAAGTTGATACTCTCCGGCGTCACCCACTCGGCGGCGAGCACCAGATCCCCCTCGTTCTCGCGCGACTCGTCGTCGGCGAGGATGATCATGCGTCCGGCGCGGATCTCCTCGATCAGTTCGCTACAGCTGGCCAGCATGGCTTGCTCCTTTGGGTGGATCCTGTTGCGCAGCAGGCCCCGCGAGCGGTGGCCCTCCGGCTTGATCCCGCCTCAGCCACTCCATCTGCCGGGCTGCATAGCGGGCGAGGATGTCGCACTCCAGGTTGACGCGGGTGCCCGTCCGCCACCACTTCAGCGTGGTCTGCGCGAGGGTATGCGGAATCAGAGAGAGGGTGAAGCGGTCACGCTCCACCGTGTTGACGGTCAGGCTGACGCCGTCGAGCGCCACCGAGCCCTTCGGTGCGATCCAGGGGGCGAAGGGGTCGGGCAGCTCGACGGTCACCCGGCGGAAATCCCCCAGCGGCTCGACGGCGCGCACCATGGTGGTGCCGTCGATATGGCCGGTGACCATGTGGCCGCCGAGGGCATCGCCCATGCGCAGCGCCGGCTCCAGGTTGACCCGATCGCCGACGGCACGCGCACCGAGGGTGGTGCGTGCCAGCGTCTCCCCCGAGAGCTGGACGGTGAAGCGGCCGCCGGCGCGCTCCAGACCGGTCAGGGTGAGGCAGCAGCCGTCGACGGCGATCGAATCGCCCGGCCGCCAGCCGGCGGACTCCAGCCCGTGGTCGATGGTCAGTGCGATCGCCCCGCCGGCAAGCGGCCGCCGCGCCTGAATGCGGCCGATCCCCTGAATAATGCCTGTGAACAATTCCGATCACACCGCAAAAAGTCCGTCCATGGACTTTTTGCTTGACGGCAATCGAAGAGCGCGGTCTTCGATTGCCTTACAAAACAGTCGCTTGCGTGCGCAAGCTCCCGTTTTGCGCGGCCGTCCGTGGCCGCGGCTGCCGGCTTCGTGCGAAGCCGTCAGTTCATCCCCCCCCGGTCGTTGTCGGTGGGGGCCTCTTCGGACCCACCGTCTGCTGGCGCGGGCTCCTCCTCGGTGACCGAAGCGGCGATCTTGTCGATCTGGTAGGTGAGGTTGGCCACCAGCAGCGAATAGAGGGTGATGCCGAAGAGCATGGTGATCACCGCCACGATGCGGCCCATCGCCGAGGTGGGGTAGAGGTCGCCGTAGCCGACGGTGGTCAGGGTGACGAAGGCCCACCAGAGCGCATCCTCGATGGTGGCGAAGCCGGGGTTGACCGGGTGCTCGACCAGATACTCCAGCAGGCCGAAGACGAACACCATGAAGAAGACCAGCGCCATCATCGCCGGGAAGTTCTCCTTGGAGACCACCAGCAGCGACAGGATTCGTCGGCGGTTGATGTGCAGCAGGCCGCCGATGCGCAGCATGCGCAGGAGCGAGCCCAGCTTGGCGATGCGCAGCATGGCCAGCAACCGCAACAGCGGCGAGGAGAGCAGCACCACCAGCACCAGATCGAACCAGTTGGCCCGCAGGTAGGCGTTGCGGTCGCGGGCCAGCAGCAGCCGGATGCCGAAGGCGAGGACGAAGAGCGAGAGGTTGAGCACCAGCATCCACTCCTCGTGGCCGCTCCAGAAGGGGAGGGAGACGGCGACGATGGTGGTGATCAGCAGCAGGGCGTCGAGCGCTCTGGCCAGCAGCGGAAGGCGCGCATGGGCGATGCTGGCCCGCCATGCCCGGCTCTGCTGTGCTGCCTGCTTTTCCCCGTTTTGCTCCGGCAACGGCTAGATCACCCGTTCGTTGCCGCCGTCGACCGGCACCTGTGCGCCGGTGGTGGCGCGGAAGGTATCGCCGGCCATGGCGGTGATCATGCGTGCCACATCGCGGCTGGTCACCTCGCAGCGCAGCAGGTTGTTGCGTTTGTACTGCTCCACGGTCAGCCCGTATCTGGCGGCCCGGTCGGCCAGCAGCGCCTCGCTCCAGAGGGCGGTGTCGAAGACTCCGTTGGGGTGGACGGTGTTCACCCGGATGCCGGCAGCCCCCAGCTCGAGCGCGGCCACCCGCGCCAGCTGGGTCAGCCCCGCCTTGGCCACCGAGTAGGCTGCGGCACCCGGGCCCGGCGCCGGCACGTTCTTCGAGCCGTTGATGATCACCGCCGGCGCGACGCCCAGCTTGAGGAAGGGGGCGGCGGCGGTGAGCAGCCACTGATGGCTGGTCAGGTTGAGCGTCAAGCTCTGTTGCCACGCGGCGGCATCCATCGCCTCGATGGGGGAGGAGGGGGGGAACACCCCGGCGTTGGAGACGACGATGTCCAGCCCGCCGAAGCGGCGTACAGAGCGCTCCACCGCCTCGACCACCTGCCGGCGGTCGGTCATGTCGCAGCAGATCGCCTCCACCCCGGGGTCGCCGCCCAGGGCGTCGAGCCCGGCCCGATCGACGTCCAACGCCGCCACCGCCGCGCCGGAGGCGCGCAGCGCCTCCACCGTCGCCTTGCCGATGCCGCTGGCCGCCCCGGTGACCAGCGCGATCCGCCCGGCCAGCTCCGGCTTGTTGCCGCCACGGGCCAGCTTGGCCTGCTCCAGCTCCCAGTATTCGACGGCAAAGAGCTCCGCCTCGCCCAGCGCCTGCCAGCCGCCGAGCTGTTCGGCGCGGTCGATCGCCACCACGGTGTGGCGGACGATGTCGTCGACGATGGTTGCCTCCTGCGGCGATCCGCCGAAGGCGATGGTGCCCACCCCCGGCCAGACGGCCCAGCACGGGGCGGGGTTGAGCATCGTCTCCCCGCGGTGGTGGCGGGCGAAGTAGTCGCGGTAGTCCTCGGCGTAGGCGGTGATGGCCGCGGCGGCATCGCCCTGCAGCACCACCGGTGTCCGCTTGGTGCGGATGATGTGGTCGGGGGTGAGCGGGCCGCGGGCGGTGATCTGCGCCACATCGGGGCGGTCGGCGAAGGGGCGGGTGGTGGTGTTGCACAGCGCGATGGTGCCTGTACCGCGCAGGTCGGCCACCTGCTTGCGGATGGCGGCAAGGGCCAGCGGATCGGGCCGGCCGGTCGGCTGTGTGGCGATGGCCCGGGCGGTGGTGCGCGCCCCCAGCCACTGTTCGGCGGTGCTGACCGCGTCGATCATGCGGCGGTAGCTGGCCTCGGCGTCGTCGGCGAAGGTGAAGATGCCGTGCTGAAACAGGATGATCCCCTCGATCCCACCCCAGTCGAGCTCCCGGCTGACGGCAAAGACCTGCCGGGCCAGGTCGAAGCCGGGCATGACATAGGGCAACAGCAGCATCCGCCCTCCGTAGAGCTCGCGGAGGGCCGCTTCGCCGTCGGGAGTATGGCAGATGGTCACCACCGCGTCGGCATGGGTGTGGTCGACGAAGCGGTAGGGGATGATGGCGTGCAGGATCGCCTCCACCGACGGGTTGGGCGCGGTCGGATCGAGCATCGCCGCCCGCTGGTGGCGCACCATGGCGCGGTCGGAGAGCTCGGGCAGCTCGGCCATGCGCTGGAGCGTTTTCAGCCGCACCGGCGCGAAGCCGGCCTTCTCGATGGTGGCCAGATCCCAGCCGCTCCCCTTGACCCACAGCGTCTCCACCGGGTCGCCGAAGAGGTCGTGCTCGGTGGTCTTGACCGAGGTGTTGCCGCCGCCGTGCAGCACCAGCGACGGCTCGGCGCCGAGCAGGCGCGAGCTGTAGACGCGCAGGGCGAGGGGATCGTCGGCCAGCGCCGCCGCGCGCGCCGCATCCCAGCGGTTGATCATGCACAGGCCCCCTGATCGCCCCCCTGATGGAAGCGCGGTGACTCCTCCTTGACCGCCTGAATGAAGGCGCGGGCGTGGTCGACCGGCACATCGGGGGTGATGCCGTGGCCGAGGTTGAAGATGTGGCCGCCGCCCGGGCCGAAGCGCTCGAGGATGTCGCGCACCTCCGCCCGGATCCGCTCCGGCGTGGCGTAGAGCATGCAGGGGTCCATGTTGCCCTGCAGCGCCACCCGGTCGCCGATGCGCGCCCGGGCGGCGTCGATGTCGATGGTCCAGTCGAGCCCGACCACATCGCAGCCGGTGGCGGCGATCTGCTCCAGCCAGCCCATTCCCCCCTTGGTGTAGAGGATCACCGGCACCCGGCGCCCGTCGTGCTCGCGGGTCAGGCGATCGAGGATGCGCTGCATGTAGTCGAGCGAGAAGGCGCGGTAGTCGCGCGTGGTCAGCACGCCGCCCCAGGTGTCGAAGATCTGTACCGCCTGCACGCCGCTGGCGATCTGGGCGTTGAGGTAGTCGGCCACCGCATCGGCCAGCTTCTCCAGCAGCCGGTGGAGCGCGCGCGGATGGTTGAACATCATCTTCTTGATGACGGAGAAGTTCTTGCTGCCGCCGCCCTCGACCGCGTAGGTGGCCAGCGTCCACGGGCTGCCGGAGAAGCCGATCAGCGGCACGCGGCCGGCCAGCGCCCGCCGGATGCGGCCGATCGCCTCCATCACATAGCCCAGCTCATCGTTGGGGTCGGGCCGGGCGAGTGCGTCGATGTCCGCCTCGGTGCGGATCGGCTGCGGGAAGCGCGGCCCCTCGCCGGCGGTGAAGACGAGCTCCATCCCCATCGCCTCGGGCACCACCAGGATGTCGGAGAAGAGGATGGCGGCGTCGACCCCGACCAGATCGACCGGCTGCAGCGTCACTTCGCAGGCCAGATCCGGGCTCTTGCACAGGGTGAGGAAGTCGCCGGCGCGGGCGCGGGTGGCGCGGTATTCCGGCAGGTAACGGCCGGCCTGGCGCATCATCCACACCGGGGTGCGTTCGGTCGGCTGGCGCAGGCAGGCGCGCAGAAAGAGGTCGTTGTGCAGGGAGGTCATGCGGGCTCCGGAATCGGTGACGGTGGACGGCAGGCTATGACCCACCGCCGAAAAGTCATCCGCCGCCGGCGGCCCATGCGCCCCCGCTTCGGCGCGCCGGGGGGAGGAGGCCGCCGCGACGCGCGACGGCCGGTCAGGAGACGCCGAGCGCCTCGCGCCAGGCCAACAGCAGCCGGAACTCTTCGGTGGTCAGCTCCACCGACAGGTCGCGCTTGATCTCGCTGAGCGATGCGTAGGGATCGGCGTCGTCGAGCTCGATCATCAACGAGTCGAACGCCGGGCCGATCAGCGCCGGCACGTCGATGTAGTGGCCGGCGCGCACCAGCGCGATGAAGTGCTTCATCACCGTGGTGGTGCTGATGTTCTGCATGTTGGCGATCTCTTCGACCGAGTGGCCCGCCTTGTACAGCGTCCAGGTGAAGGCCTGGGCGTCGGTCGCCGGCGGCCCCTTGGCCAGCAGCACCGGCGCGCCATCCTCGCCGGACTCCTCCTCCTGCGCCTTCTGCTCGGCGTGGCTCTTCAACACCTCGGCGAAGGCCTCGCCGTAGGCCTCGAGCTTGTATTTGCCCATGCCGCTGATCGAGGCGAGGTCGGAGACGTCGTGGATCTCCTCGATCTGGCTCATCTCGGAGAGGGCGACGTCGCTGATCAGCACGTGGGGGGCGACATCCTCCTCTTCGGCCAGCTTGTCGCGCATCTCGACCAGCTTGCGGAAGAGGTGGTCGTCGCGGTTACGGGAGAAGCGCTTGAGCTTGCGCCGCATCATCGGCTGGTACTTGGCCAGGGTGATGCGCGCACCGCCGGCCAGGTCGGCGGCCCGCTCGGTCGGCAACAGCGCCGACTTGTTGCTCACGTCCTGCTGGAAGTAGCCGCGGTGGATCAGCTGGCGGATGATCGAGGTCCACTCGTCGCCGTTGATCTCCTTCCCCTTGCCGAAGGAGGGGATCTTGTGGTGGCCGCGGTTCTTGATCCGGGCGTGGCCGTTGCCCCGCAGCACGTCGACCACGTAGCCGACGCTGTAGCCGCCGCCGAGTTCGCGCACGCAGTCGTGCACCAGTCGGGCCAGGTCGGTGGCGTCGTAGGTCTCCGGAGGGTCGAGGCAGATGTCGCAGTTGTTGCAGTCCTCCTCCAGCTCCTCGCCGAAGTAGCCGAGCAACACCCGGCGGCGGCAGGTCAGCCCCTCGGAGAGGGCGATCATGCTGTTGAGCTTGTGGATCTCCACCTGTCGCTGATGGGGGTCCTCCACGTTGTCGATCAGCCGCCGCACCAGGTTGACGTCGCCCGACCCGTAGAGCATCAAGGCCTCCGACTCCAGCCCGTCACGGCCGGCGCGGCCGGTCTCCTGGTAGTAGCTCTCGATCGACTTGGGTAGATCGTGGTGGATGACGAAGCGGACGTTGGGCTTGTCCACCCCCATGCCGAAGGCGATGGTGGCGACGATCACCTGCACGTGGTCGCGCAGGAAATCGTCCTGCACCTTCTCGCGTACCCGCGCCGGCATGCCGGCGTGGTAGGCGGCCGCCCGGATGCCGTGGCGCTGCAGGTTGACCGCCAGATCCTCCACCCGCTTGCGCGACAGGCAGTAGATGATGCCCGAGGCGTTCTTCCAGTCCTCGAGGAACTGCAGGATCTGGGTCAGCGGCTGCCGCTTCTCGGCGATGAGGTAACGGATGTTGGGACGATCGAAGCTGGAGATGTAGCGTCGCGCCCGGGTCAGGCCGAGGCATTTGGCGATGTCCTCGCGGGTCTGCATGTCGGCGGTGGCGGTCAGCGCCAGCATCGGCACCTTGGGGAAGAGCTTGCGCAGCTCCCCCAGCCGCACATATTCCGGCCGAAAGTCGTGGCCCCACTGCGAGACGCAGTGGGCCTCGTCGATGGCGAAGAGGGCCACCTTGACCTGCTCCAGCCGCTTGAGGAAGCTCTTGGTCAGGAGCCGCTCCGGCGCCACGTAGAGCAGGTCGAGCTCGCCGCTCTCGAAGCGCTGCAACACCTCCCGCGCTTCGGCCGATTTGAGCGAGGAGTTGTAGTAGGCTGCCTTGACCCCGCAGCGGGTCAGGGCGTCGACCTGATCCTTCATCAGCGAGATGAGCGGCGAGACCACGATGCCGGTCCCCTCACGCATGATCGAGGGGATCTGGTAGCAGAGGGACTTGCCGCCGCCGGTCGGCATCAGCACGAAGGCGTCGCGGCCGTCGAGCAACGAGAAGATCACCTCGTCCTGCATCGGGCGAAACTCGGCGTAGCCGAAGATGTCGTTGAGGATCTGTTTTGCCTGTCGCTGTTTCGTCTTGCTTGCCATGGAGCGTAGTCTCTTCAGATCGGTGTCGTTGGTATCGCAAAGGGTCCGTCCGTGGATGATTTGCGATGGAAGTCAGATCCGGCTTCTTGCGAAGCCGTCGTAAGTATCCATCATGGCCCGTCGCGGCGGCGGTGGCAACCCCCTCCACGGCTCGGTGGCGGGGGCGATGGAGGTAACCTATTGATTCTTCCCGTTTCATGACCGAGCCGGAGGGGCGGGACGCGGCGGTTGTGGCGCGCCTCGCCGGGCGTGTCGTGCTGGTCACCCGGGCGGCGGGACAGGCGGCGGCGACGGTGCGCGCCGTCGAGCGGCGCGGCGGACGGGCGCTCTGTCTGCCCTGTTTGGAGCTGCGCTTCGACGCGGAGGAGGCGGCGCGTGCGCTGGCGGCGCTGCGCTCCGGACCGGAGGTGCCGCTGTTGATCACCAGCAGCAACGGGGTGGCGAGCCTGCGCGCACATGCCTCCGATGCGGAGCTTGCGCGGCTGCTGGCCGGGCGGCCGCTCTTCGCCGTCGGCCGCAAGAGCGCGGCCGCCCTGCAGGCGCTGGGGCTGCGCGACTGCATCGTCCCGGAGGTGACCTCTCAGCTGGGGATGGCCGACTACTGGTCGCGCCACGGCTGGCCTACGCGGTTGATCTTCGTGCGGGCCGCACACGGTCGCGACGATCTGCCGCCGCTGCTGGCCGCCCACGGCTGCCGCTGCAGCCTCTTTGCCTGCTACGACAGCGTGGTGCCGGAGGGGGCGCCACCGTCGGAGGTGCTCGAGGCGCTCGACGAGGGCAGGGTGGACGCGGTGCTTCTGGGCAGCGGCGCCACCGCGCGCGGGCTGGTCTCCCGCGTGGGGATCGCGCGGGCACGTCGGCCGGTGGCCGTGGCGATCAGCGACCGGGTGGCCAGGGAGGCGGCGGAACTCGGTCTGCGCGTGCAGGTCGTGGCGCCGACGGCTAGCTTTGATGCCATGCTCGATGCGCTCGCGCGCCACCTCGATGGAGCCACATCGGCATGACGGTTGCGCCGGCATCCGCGGCCAGGAGGGCCGCGCTCCATGATTCCCGTCATGCAAAAAGTCCATGGAGGGACTTTTTGCGGTGAGATCAGTCATGACACTACCCACCCTTCCGCTGCGCATGCGCCGCATGCGTGCCAGCGCGGCGCTCCGCGCCATGGTGCGAGAGACCCTGCTCTCCCCGCAGGATCTGATCTATCCGATCTTCGTCGACGAGACCATCGACCGGCCCCGGCCGGTGGAGAGCATGCCGGGTGTCTCCCGGCTGCCGCTCTCCTCGGTGGCGGCGGTCGCCCGCCAGACTGCGGCGCTGGGGATTCCGGGGCTGATGCTCTTCGGCATCCCGGCGCGCAAGGATGCCGTCGGCAGCTCCGGCTGGGATGCCGACGGCATCGTGCAACGGGCCATCGCCGAGGCGAAGGATGCGGCACCGGAGCTGGTCGTGATCCCCGATACCTGCTTCTGCGAGTATACCGACCACGGCCACTGCGGCGTGCTCGACGGCGAGCGGCTGCTCAACGACGCCACGCTGAAGAATCTGCAGCTGGAGGCGCTCTCCTACGCCCGTGCCGGCGCCGACATGATCGCCCCGTCGGGGATGATCGACGGCATGGTGGCGGCGATCCGCAGCGCCCTCGACGAGGAGGGTTTCCAGCAGATTCCGATCATGTCCTACGCCGTCAAGTACGCCTCGGCCTGGTATGGTCCGTTCCGCGATGCGGCCGACTCCGCCCCCGGCTTCGGCGACCGCTCCACCTACCAGATGGATCCGGCCAACGGCCGCGAGGCGATGCGTGAGGCGGCGCTGGATCTGGCCGAGGGGGCGGACATCCTGATGGTCAAGCCGGGGCTGGCTTATCTCGATGTGCTGTGCCGGCTGCGTGATCGCTTCGACTGCCCGCTGGCCGTGTACAACGTCTCCGGCGAGTACGCCATGATCCGGCAGGCGGCGGCCAACGGCTGGGTGGACGAGCGGCGGGTGGTGCTGGAGACGATGACCAGCTTCAAGCGGGCCGGCGCCGATCTCATCCTCACCTACTTCGCGCTCGACGTGGCCCGCTGGCTGGGTGACGCATGAGCGGCGGCAGCGAGAGCACGGGGCAGCCCGAACAGACGGCGGCGGAGTCCGCTGAGCGCACGGCGCCGCGTGAGGATTCGGCATCGGCGCAGCCGTCCGAGCGGGAGCGCAAGGCTGTGGATGCCGGCGGTGACGCGCCGGCCGGGACCGGGGACGACGACGGCCGAAACGGGGCGATCGAGCCCGGTCCATCCGGGGATGATCCGGCTGATCCGGAGGAGTCGCAGGCGCCGCCGCCGCGCCGTGGCGGTGGCCATGGCCTCTCCTGGCTGTTGCTGCTGCTGATCGCCGCTGCCGCCGCGCTCTTTTTGGTGCCCAACCCGTGGCGGGATCCGGCGCGGCGGCTGTTGGCCGATGCCCGCCACTGGTGGCAGCCGACCATCGAGGGCGAACGGGCGCAGCCCCCAGTCCGCGCGGAGCAGGAGCCGGCGGCGCACCCGTCGACGGAGTCCGCCGCGGCGCCACGGCCCGCCGCCGGGCCGCAGCCGCCCCATCTCGTGGCGCCGCCGGCCGGGGAGGCGCCGGCCGCCCCGCCCCGCCCCGAAGTATCCGCCGAGGCGCCGCCGTTGCCCTCGACGCCGGTGGCCACCTCTGCAGGTCCATCGAACCAGGCGCTGGATGCGCTGCAGCGGCAGATGGAGCGGCTGGCCCGCAGCCAGGAGGCGCTCATCGCCGGGCAGCGGCAGCTGGCCCGCACCAGCCTCCGTGAGCAGTTGGCCCTGCTGGTCGCCGCCGCCGGCGATCTGCCGCAGATGGCCCGGCTGTGGCAGGGGATCGCCCGCCTCCCCGGCCTGGAGGAGGCGCAGCGGGCGCGGGCGCGGCGGCTGGGGGATGAGGCGCAGGCGCTGTTGCACCAGCAGCGGCAGTGGCACGACCGGCTGCAGCGGCTGGCCGACCGCCTCCACCACCCGGAGGCGCCCCACCGCATTTCGCTGCAGGGGATTTCGTGGCTGGCCGGCAACCCGATCGCCGCCTGGCTCGACCGTCAGTTCGTGCTCTACCGCCTGCCGTCGGATGATGCCCGTGCCCGGGAGCGGCTCGCCCGCCGGCTGCGGCGGATGGCGCAGGGCGTCGCCCGCGGCCATTGGCCGGAGGAGTCGGCCTGGCGGCGGACGCGGCGGCAGCTGGCCCGCTGGCTCGATCCGGATGCGCTCGCCCGGCTGCCCGAGGGGGGCGGGGAGGCCGCCGCCCGGCTGGCCGCCCTGGAGCGGGAGCAGCAACGCTGGCTGGAGGAGGTGCGCTGATGCGATTCCGGATCGGGCTGATGTTGCTGGTCGTCGCCGCGTTGGCGTTGGCGCTCTTCCCCTCGGTCGCGGAGCGGATGATGACCATCGAGATGTTGGGCTGGCACCTGGAGATGCGCCAGGGGCTCTTCTTCGCGCTGGTTGTGCTGCTGGCGCTGGCCCTCTGGCTGCTGGTGCGGCTGGTGCGGCTGTTGGCCGCCGGACCGCGCCGGATGGTCGATGCCTGGCGTGCGGGGGGGCGCAGGCGCCGGGAGGTGCGGCTGATCGATGCCTTGACTTCGTGGGTCAACGGCGTGCCGGTCGAGGGGGGGCGGGTGCGCGATGCCGCAGCCGGCCTGGTGCCGCCGTGGCTGGCCGAGGCGCTGGCCGTGCTGGTCGATCCGGCGGCGGATCCCCGGGAGGATGAGCAGCCGTTGATCATCGCACTGCGCGGGCGGCAGATGGCGCAGCCGGAGGGGGAGGCGCGGCTGTCGCTGGCGGTGCGGCGTGCGGTGGTGGAGCGGTGGCTGGCCCGTTTCCCGCGTGCGTTGCCGGCGCGGCTGCAGGCGCTGCGGCTGGCCGAGGAGGCCGGCGACTGGTCGGCGGTGGTGGCGCTGATCGAGCAGGCCCCGCGCGGCGTGGAGCTGCCGGATGGGGCGCGGCGCAAAGGGCGGGCACTGTTGCGCCTGGCCGAACGGGAGGAGCGGCCGCCGCTGTCGCTGTTGCAGCAGGCGGTGCGGCTCGACGACAGCGACGAGGCGGTGCTCGCCCTGGCCGCCGCCCATCGTCAGGGCGATGACCTCAAGTCGGCGCGCGGCGTGCTGCTCGACGCGCTCGACCGGCGCGATTCCATGACCATCGCCCGGGCGCTGGCCGCGCAGGAGGCGGCGTTCGACAATCCGCTGCTGGTGCTCCACATGCTGGAGAAGCGTTGCCGCAAGCAGGCCAACGTGGCACAGCGCTGGCTGCTGGTCGAGCTGGCACGGCAGGCGGAGGATCGGGAGCGGATGCAGCACCATCTGCGCCAGCTCAAGCGGAGCGCGGAGGGGGCCCGGCTGGCTTGGGCGCTGGAGGCGGAGCAGCACATGGAGGCTGGGGAGTGGGAGTCGGCCGCCCGCTGCTACCGACAGGCCTGCGCCGATGCTGGCGTGGGGGAGCGCCCGTGATCCGATTGCTGAAGTATGCGGCGCTGCTGGCGGCGCTGCTGATCGGTGCGCTGCTGGCCGCGCCGTTCGTCATTGATGTCAACGACTATCGCGATGAGATCGGCCGCCGGGTGGAGCAGGCCACCGGCCGCGCCTTCACCATCGGCTCGATCCGCGCCTCGCTCTTCCCGTGGATCGGGCTGGAGCTCAAGGATGTGCGCATGGCCAACGCGGCCGGCTTCTCCCGGCCCGATTTCCTGCGCGCCGGCGAGTTGCAGATTCAGGTGGAGGTGATGCCGCTGCTCGATCGCGAGGTGGTGATCCGCTCGCTGCGGCTGGTCGCGCCGCAGATCTTTCTGGAGAGGAACGCCCGCGGCGAGGGCAACTGGCGGGATTTGACCGGCAGCGGCGGCGCGCCCGCACCGGCCGCCTCGACGCATGCCCCAGTGCGGGGGGCGCCGCAGGCCGGGAGGGGGGCGGCCGGTGCTCATGCCCATGGCGCGGGGCTGTTGCGCCGGCTGGCCGCCCGCGCCATCGTGATCGAACGGGGCCATCTCGCCTGGCGGGATGCCGAGGGGCGGGGGCTGGATGTCGGTGACCTGCAGCTGGAGATCCACGACCTGCAGCAGGAGCGGCCGGTGCCGTTTGCCTTGTCGGCCACCGTCGCCGGCAACACGGTGCAACTGGACGGGCGGCTGGGGCCGCTCGGCAGCCTGGAATCGCTCGATCCGGCACGCATCCCGCTGCAACTGCATCTGCAGGCGCAGGCGGTGGCGCTGACCTCGTTCCGTTCCTTTACCGGCCCGCTGCCCGATGCGCTGGGGGGCGAGCCGGTGGCGGCGGTCGATCTCAAGCTGGAGCAGCGCCCGGACGGGATGCGGGTCTGTGCCGGCAGTCTGGGGCTCTCCAGCGGTGGCGCGCCGGCCCGGTTCGCCCGGATGAACGCCAGCTGGCAGGCGGAGATCAATTCCAGCTTTGATCTGCAACTGCGCTCGGCCTCGCTGTCGCTGGACGGGAAGCAGCTGATTCAGCTCAACGGCACGGTGACCGGGTTGACCGGTCATCCGCGCGCCCGGCTGCGGCTGAAGAGCGCTGCGCTCAGCCGGGAGTGGCTGGCCGGCTACCTGCCGGCGCTGAAGCAGCTCTATGCGGCCCATCCCGATCCGTGGCGCACGGTGCAGTTCGGTGCGCTGGTGCGCGGTGATGCCGACAAGGTGGCCTTCGAGGATCTGCAGCTGCTGCTCAACGGCGAGGTGCTGCAGGGCGAGGGCTCGTGGCGCGGCGGCAAGGAGCCGGCGGTACATCTGCTGCTTGCCGGTCGCACGCTTCATCTCGATCCATGGCTGCCGCAGCCGAAGCCGTCGGAGCAGGGCGACGCAACGCCTGTGGCCCCTCCTGAGCCGGCTGGTGGCGCGTTGATCGGCGGCAAGGGTACGGCGAAGGCCCCGGCAAACAGCGCCGAGCCCGATCTGCGCGGCTTTGCCAACTGGCAGATCGATGCCCGGCTGACCATCGACACGCTCACCGTCCACAAGCTGGAGATGCAGCATCTTCAGTTGACCGCAAAGGGGCGGCGCGGGCGCTACCGGCTCGATCCGCTGCGCTTCAATCTGGCCGGCGGCAAGGTGGAGGAGCGGGCCTCGATCGATATCAAACGCTATCCGCTGGCCTGGACCGAGTCGCTCCACCTGCGCGGGGTGCGGGTGCTGCCGGTGCTTTTTGCGCTGGCCGACACCGATCTGCTCGACGGCACGGTGGAGATGGAGACCAGCCTGAACGGCCGCGGTGCAGTGGCCGAGCGGGCGGCTTCGCGGCTCAACGGCAAGGGGCGGCTGAAGATCCGCGACGGGCGGATCAAGGGGATCGACATCGCCGGCACGCTGCGCAACCTGACCACCTTCGGTCAGCAGCACGGGCCGAAGCAGACCGACTTCTCCACCCTCTCCGGCAGCTTCACCATCGCGAACGGCCTGCTGGACAACCGCGATCTCTTCATCGCCTCGCCGCTGTTCCGGCTGACCGGGCACGGCACGGTCGATCTGGCCGCGAAGCGGCTGGACTACCACGCCAAGCCCAAGCTGGTCGGCACGCTCACCGGCCAGGGAGATACGCTGCCGGTGCGCAAGGGGCTGGCCGTGCCGCTCCACATCACCGGCAGCTTCGACAAACCGCGCATCACGCCGGAGATCGATCCCATGACCCTGATCAACAGCGTCGGCGGGTTGCTCAAGGGCGGTGCCTCGGGTGTCGGCTCGGTGATCAAGGGCGCCGGGCAGGGCGCGGGCAAGCTGATCGAGGGGGTGACCGGCGGCATTGGTGCGGGCGTGGGCGGTGTACTGGGTGCGGTGCTCGGCGGTGGTCAGGGGCGGCAGCCGGAAGCCGGCACACGCCAGGGCGCGCGGATCGAGCCGAAGCCGAAGGCGGCCCCGGGGCCGGCGCGCATCGCACCGCGCATCCAGCCGAAGAAACCGCAGCCGGCCACGCTGCCGCCGGCGATCGGCGATCTGCTCCAGGGCTTCTGACCGGTCGGGAGGGTCGCCATCCCCGTCTCCGGATATCGTCGTCTGCGTCTCCATCCCGAGCGTCCCGCCCTCCGACTGCTGGATCAGGCGGCGGCGGCGCTGCGCGGCGGTGCCTTCGCCGTGGTGGCGACCGACACCACCTATGCCATGGTCGCCGCGCCGGAGTCGCATGCCGCGCTGGAGGCGATCCGCCGTCTGCGCCGGCTGGAGCGTGGCCATCTCTGGTCGCTGATGTGCGCCGATCTGTCACAGGCCTCCCGCTATGTGCGGATGGACAACCCCGCCCATCGTCTGCTGCGCCGGCTGCTGCCCGGGCCCTACACCTTCATCCTGCCGGCCACCTCGATGGTGCCCCGGCGCCTGTTCGGCAAACGGCGGGCCATCGGGGTGCGGATTCCGCGGTTGCCGCTCTGCGCCGGGCTCCTGGAGCGGATGGATGGTCCGCTGCTGGCCACCACCATGCAGTTCCCCGACGAGGAGGGGCCGGCCTGTGACCCAGATCGGATCGATGAGCGCATCTGCGGCCATGACGCCATCCTCCTCGATGCCGGCTGGGGTGGGAGCGAGACCACCACGGTGGTCGATCTCTGCGGGGATGCGCCGGAGCTGATTCGCGCCGGCTGCGGGGAGTGGCCGATTGCCCGCTGAGCGGCCGCTGGTCGAGGTGGAGGGGCTGTCGCTGTCGGTGCAGATCGACGGTTGCCGGGTACCGGCGGTGAGCGATGTCTCCTTTCAACTTCACCCCGGTCGGGTGCTGGCGCTGGTCGGGGAGTCGGGCTGCGGCAAGTCGTTGACCGCGCAGGCGCTGCTGCGGCTGGGCGAATATCAGGGGGTGCGGCGCGAGGCGGGCGATATCCGGCTGGAGGGGCGCTCGATCTTCGATTTCGATGCCGGCGCGCTGCGCCGGATGCGCGGCGGCAAGCTGGCGATGATCTTTCAGGAGCCGATGACCGCGCTCAACCCGGTCTTCACCATCGAGAGCCAGATCTGCGATGTGATCCGCAACCATCTGGCGCTGCCGCGCGCCGCCGCGCGGGCGCGGGCGGTGGAGCTGCTGCGCTCGGTGGAGCTGCCGGAGGCGGAGGCGCTGCTGGGCAAATACCCCGGCGAGCTCTCCGGCGGTATGCGTCAGCGGGTGCTGATCGCCATGGCGCTGGCCGCGGACGCCCCCTGCCTGATCGCCGATGAGCCGACCACCGCGCTCGATGTGTCGGTGCAGAAGGCGATTCTGCAACTGTTGCGCGGGTTGCAGCGCAGCCGCAACCTGGCGCTGCTGCTGGTCACCCACGACTTCGGCGTGGTGGCCGAGCTGGCCGACGAGGTGGCGGTGATGTATGCCGGCGAGATCGTTGAGCAGGGCGGTGTGCGGGAGATCTTCGACCGGCCGGCCCATCCCTACACCCGGGCGCTGCTCGGCTGCCGGCCGGAGCGTGCCGCGCGCGATGCGCCGCTGCCGGTGATCGACGGCGTGGTGCCGCCTCCGGGCGCCTGGCCTGCGGGGTGCCGTTTCGCGCCGCGGTGCCCGCGGGCGGATGATCCCTGCCGGGCGGGGCCGGTGGCGCTGGAGGGGGGCGCGCATGTCGTGCGCTGCCTCCATCCGGGGGAGGATGCAGCGCCATGACGGCGATCGTCGAGGCCGAGGGGTTGCGCAAGTCGTTCGGCCGGTCGCGCTTCGGTCTGCGCGGCGATGCCGCTGGTGCTGCGCCGCCGGCGGTGGACGGCATCTCGCTTACCCTGCACGAGGGGGAGACGGTGGCGCTGGTGGGGGAGTCGGGCTGCGGCAAGTCGACCACCGCCCGCCTCATCCTGCGGCTGCTCACCCCCGATGCCGGCAGGATCTTCTGGCGCGGCGAGGAGGTTACCCGGCTCTCCGCGCGCCGCCTGCGACCGCTGCGGCGGCGGGTGCAGATGGTGTTCCAGGATCCCTTCGCCTCGCTCAATCCGCGCATGACCATCGAGGGGAGCGTGGCCGAGGGGCTGCGTGTACACCATCCCGGGCTGGGCCGGGCGCAGCGCCGCGCGCGGGTGGCGGAGATGCTGCAGGCGTGCGGCCTCGATGCGGATTGCATGGGGCGCTACCCCCATCAGTTCTCCGGCGGCCAGCGCCAGCGCATCGGCATCGCGCGCGCGCTGATCGTCCGCCCCGATGCGCTGGTGCTCGACGAGCCGGTCTCCGCACTCGATGTGTCGGTGCAGGCACAGATCCTCAACCTGTTGCGTGCGCTGCAGCGGCAGTACGGCCTGGCCTATCTCTTCATCTCGCACGATCTCGCCGTGGTGCGCCACATCGCCGACCGCATCCTGGTGATGCGCGCGGGGCGCATCGTCGAGGAGGGGGAGACGGATGCGCTCTTCGCCCGGCCGGCCCACCCCTACACCCGCACGCTGCTGGCCGCCATGCCGATCCTCCATCCCGATCAGCGTGAGACCGAACAGTCCACGGACGGACCTTTTGCGATCGCATCATCATGACCAAGGCTCAGTGGCGGATGGTCGGCGTGCTGACGGCGGTGGTCGCCGTCGTCGGGTTGCTGTTGGCGATCGCCTATCAGTGGAGCCGTGCGCCGATCGCCCGGGCGCGCGAGGAGGCGCTCCACCGCATGCTGCTGCAGGTGTTGCCGCCCCACGACAACGCTCCGGCGCGGACGCTGCTGCAGATCGACGGCCGACGGCTCTACGTCGCCCGCAGTCACGGTCGGGTGGTGGGCTACGCCTGGTCGCTGATGGCCCCCGATGGCTACGGCGGGCCGATCGAGATCCTGCTCGGTGTGCGCCCCGACGGTGCGGTGGAGGCGATCCGGGTGGTCCGCCATCTGGAGACGCCGGGGTTGGGGGACGGCATCGTCCGCAACCGCGCCTGGCTGGACTCCTTCGTCGGCAGGCGGCTGGAGGGGACCCGTTGGGCGGTACGGAAGGATGGCGGGGATTTCGATCAGTTCACCGGCGCGACCATCTCGCCGCGTGCGGTGGTCGCCGCCGTCGCCCGTGGATTGCGCTGGTTTCGGGATCATCGCGCGGCCGTCGGCCGGGCCGCCGCCCGCTGATGGTTGCCCCACAGCCGCCTCGGGATCGGTGGCGCGGGGTGGCTTCGGATCGCGGTTTGACGGCCCGATCGTGAGGCTCAACCCCGAGCAGTTGCGGGCGGTCACCGCCGGTGACGGGCCGCAGTTGATCCTGGCCGGCGCCGGGTCGGGCAAGACCCGCACCATCGTCCATCGGATCGGCCACCTGATCGCCGAGCGGGGGGTGGCCCCCCACCGCATCCTGGCGGTCACCTTCACCAACAAAAGCGCGCGGGAGCTCTCCCAGCGGCTGGAGGGGCTCATCGGCGATGGGGCCGGCGGTGTCGTCGCCGGCACCTTTCACGCCGTCTCGCTCCGGTTCCTGCGCCGCTTCGGCGAGCTGCTCGGCTACGGGCGCGATGCCCGGGTGCTCGACGGAGCCGATCGGCAGCAGCTGCTCACCCGCATGCTGCGTGCCGGAGGTATCCCCCCCGACCGGCTCCATCCCTCCTTCCTCGGGTGGTGGATCGACCAGTGCAAGAACCGTGGGGAGGTGTGGGCGGAGGCCCGGCCGGAGCAGGTCAACGGCGTCGATCTGCGCGCCCTCTACCGCGCCTATCAGGAGGAGCTCATCCGTATTGACCGGATGGATTTCGGCGACCTGCTGCTCAACTGCGTGCTTCTGCTCCGTCACCACGAGCAGGCGGCGGCATGGATGCGCGCCCGCTTCGATCATGTGTTGGTGGACGAATACCAGGATACCAATCCGGTGCAGCACGAATGGCTGCTGCGTCTCTGCCGCGACCACCGCAACCTGACGGTGGTGGGCGACGACGATCAGAGCATCTACGGCTGGCGCGGTGCCGATGTCGGCCACATCCTCTCCTTCGCCCGCCACTGGCCCGGGGCGGGGGTGCATCGGTTGGAGCGCAACTACCGCTCGACGGCAGCGGTGCTCGCGCTGGCCAATGCGGTGATCGCCGGGAGCGCCGAGCGCCACGAGAAGCGGCTGCGGCCGGTGCGCGGCGCCGGGGTGACGCCGCAGTTGCTCGACTGTTCGGGGGATCGTGAGGAGGCGGCGGCGGTGGCCGCCATGCTCCGGCGGCGGCGTGCGGAGGGGGTTGCGTGGTCGGAGATGGCGGTGCTCTACCGGGTCCATCGGCAGGCGCAACTGTTCGAACGGGCCTTCCGCATGGCGGGGATCCCCTGCCGGATCGTCGGCGGGGTCGGCTTCTTCGAGCGCAAGGAGGTGAAGGATGCCTTGGCCTACTGGGCGCTGCTGCACCGCTGCGCCGACTCCCTGCAGTTGCGCCGGATCCTCAATACGCCGCGACGCGGTATCGGTGAGAAGGGGGGCGCCGTGGTGCTGGAGGCGTTGCGCGCCAGCGGGCTGCGTCCGGCGGAGTGGCTGGATCTGCTCGCCGACCGGCCGGAGGGGCTGCCCGCCCCCTGCCGCAGGCTGGCGCCGCTGGCCGCCTTGCTGGTGCGGTTGCGGACTCAGGCGGAGGGGATGAAGGATGGGGGATTGTGGGCGCTGTTGGAGGAGAGCGGCTACCTGGCGTCACTGCGGGCGTTGGGGGAGGTCGAGTACGGCACGCGCGAGGAGCTGTTGCGCTCCCTGTCGGCGGCGGTGGTCGATGCGTTGGGGGCGGGGATGGATCCTGCCGCCTTCCTCGACGATGCGGCGCTGATGCAGAGCGGTGAAGAGCCCGTCGGGGAGGGGGAGGATGCGGTGTCGCTGATGAGCCTGCACCGCGCCAAGGGGCTGGAGTTCGACACCGTCTGCATCGCCGGGGTCGAGGAGGGGCTGTTGCCCCATCAACGGGCCGTCGACGAGGGTGGGGCGGCGCTGGAGGAGGAGCGTCGGTTGCTCTACGTCGGCATCACCCGGGCGAAAAACCGGCTGCTGCTAAGTCGCGCCCGCCGGCGCAGACTCTTCCGGGACGAGCTCCACCCCCGTCTCAGCCGCTTCCTCACCGCCCTGCCGGAGGGGCGGCTGCAGCGGGTTCCGGAGGAGGAGCTGCTTGGGGCGCCGGCGGTCGAGGGTGCCGCTGGATCGCCGATCGGCGTCGGGATGCAGGTGCGCCACCCCAGCTTCGGCGAGGGGGTGGTGA